>JBBRUN010000327.1:0-6537 GCA_038247765.1 Gemmatales bacterium
CGCCGGAGCTCCTACGTCGCTGACGCGTCCGGCTCTGACGAGCCTGCACAACCCAGGGCGTGGATCGCTGGAGTTAGCGACGTTTTACAGAGTTGTCCAGATCCGATTGTTGATAGCCGCCGGAGCTCCTACGTCGCTGACGCGTCCGGCTCTGACGAGCCTGCACAACCCAGGGCGTGGATCGCTGGAGTTAGCGACGTTTTACAGAGTTGTCCAGATCCGATTGTTGATAGCCGGCGGAGCTCCTACGTCGCTGACGCGTCCGGCTCTGACGAGCCTGCACAACCCAGGGCGTGGATCGCTGGAGAATCCCCCTCCTAGAAACTCCAAGAATCGATTTCGCACCCTCACCGCAGGAATTTCTCGCGTTCTTCACGGCGGCCGATTATAACTTCGCCATCAATATCTTCGCAGGTTCCTCGCCCATGTTTTCCCTCGACCGCCGGCAGTTCACGGGTGGCCTCGCCGCGCTGATGGCCGCACCGACCGTTCTCCTCGGCGGCGACGACACCACCGTCGTCGCGCCGTTCATCCCCGAGACTTTGTTCCTCACGTGGCAAGGCGACCCGACCACCACGATGACCGTGCAATGGGTCGGCGGGAAAGACGCCACCGACGATACGACGATCTACTACCAGCGCGCCGCGCGCGGGTTCTTCGAGGCCGGCCCGCTGGCGTGGAACGAAGCCAAGTCGAGCGCCAAAGCCTTCCCGCTGACGGAACTGACGAACTTCCGCGCCGAACTGACCAAGTTGACCCCCGGCACCGAATACCGCATGAAGATCGGCAAGAACTCGCCGACGTACAAGTTCCGCACGATGCCGGCGAAGGCGACCAACGACTTCACGTTCATCTCGGGCGGCGACGCCGGGGTGAATCAGCACGTCATCGAAAATAACAAGCAAGCGGCGAAGCAGGATCCGTACTTCGCCATCGTCGGCGGCGACTTGGCGTACGACAACGGCACGAACGCCAAGACGTACCTCGCTTGGCTGCGCGACTACAGCAAGTACATGATCGACACCAAGGGCCGGTTGATTCCGATGGTCGTGTGCATCGGCAACCACGAGGTGAAGGGCGGCTACAACAAGACGCGCGCCGAGGCCCCGTTCTTCTTCGCCCATTTCGACGGGCTGTACAAAGACACCGCCTATGCCGCGCTGGACTTCGGCGACTACCTCAGCTTGGTGCTCATGGACACCGGGCACGTGTCGAAGATCGCGGGGGATCAAACCGACTGGCTCGATAAGGCCTTGGCCGCCCGCACCGAGCGCCCGCACCTCATCGTGGTGAACCACGTGCCGTGCTACCCGAGTTACCGCCCGGCGGAGGCCCCGGCCGGATCGATCCTGAGAGCGGGAACCGGCGAAGAACAGCGGAAGAATTGGGTGCCGTTATTCGAGAAGCACAACGTCGAT
Source organism: Gemmatales bacterium (assembly GCA_038247765.1). Lineage (GTDB taxonomy): Bacteria > Planctomycetota > Planctomycetia > Gemmatales > Gemmataceae > JALHQU01. The sequence goes on from JBBRUN010000327.1 coordinate 1,419, forward strand.
TTGGTGCTCGAACACCACGATCACACTTTCAAACGCACGCACCCGATGAAGGACGGCCTGAAAGACAAGAACGGCATCCTGTATTTGGGCGACGGCTCGTGGGGCAAACTGCGGAACGCCAGCAAGGCCGAGAGCCGCAGCTACATCGCGCACGCCAGTACGTCGTACCACATCACGGTGCACCGCCTCGAAGCCGAGCAGCGCTTCCACATGGCGCTCGAAGAGGGCGGGAAGATCGTCGACGTCTGCACGACGGAAAAGAAGGTCCGCCGGAAAGGGTGATTCGCGATTGGCATTGCGACTTACGATGCCCGAATCGCGTCCATCAGAAGTCCCGGCACGGCGTCGAGGTTTCGCAATTTGATGAGCTGCCCGCCCATGGCGTCTTGGAAGAAGTCGGCCATCTTCTTGTTGTAGCGGCCGTGGGCGGCGCCGAGGAAGCGGACGTTCTGCATCGCCAGGCCGTTGGTCATTTCCAACAGGTCCTTCGGCGATTCGAAGAATTCGTAATCCGAGAGCAGGAACAGCAAGCGGAACTCGGCTTCGGGCACTTCCTCGAACTGGTCGTAGGCCCACTTCAGTGCCGCATCGACGCGGGTGCCGCCGGTCGCGGCCAGTTCCAGCAGGCGGTCGGTCACTTCGTCGATCTCGCGCTCTTGCTGGAAGCCCTTGATGACGTGCGTGTCGCTCTCGAAGAGCGCGATGGCGATCTCCTGCGAGGCGAGCCGACCGAGGAGCATGACGACGGAGATGGCGCAGTTGGCGAGTTCCCGGCCGCCCATGCTGCCGGAGATGTCGAGCAGCACGCACAGCGCGGCCTGACCCTTCGATTGAATCGGCACGAAGAGGTCATCTTCGGTGACCATGTCGAGCTGCTTGCCCTGCGAGATGACGCTGTCGAGCGTGGCTTCGAGGTCGAGCTGATCGAGTTCGTCGCCGGCCCGATAGGGGCGCGAACGGCTCTGGGCGGCGAGGCCGCCTTCGGAGCTGCCGGAGCCGGCGGCGATCCAATCGAAGGCGAGTTCGGTGAGGGCGTTGCGGGCGAGCGCCTTGATGTGCGCCCGCAGGCTGTCAGTGAGTTTGCCGCGGCCATCGAACCACTGTTTCAGCAGGTTCATGCCGCCGCCGATGCCCTTGTAGCCGCAGGAGTCGGCGGCGAATTGCTCCGGGACGTGCCCGGCGGCGTTGCCCATGTCGATGGCCAACAGCGCCGCCATCCCGCACATGTTCATGTCGCCGAAGGACTTCTCGCAGAGTTGCTTCAGCAGGTCGGGCGGGATCATCTTGATCTTGTCGATCAGCCGTTTGAAGCGCTCCGGATCTTGGAGATTGTCGCGGATCAACTGCGCGAGTTGTTCGAGGGGTTGGCCGAGGCGTTCGTAGATGAGGCGCTCGTCGATGCCGAGTTTCTGCCCGGCCTTCACCACGGCTTTCACGTCGTCCGGGTAGAGGCCGCGCTCGAGGAAGGAATCGAGCAGCGGTAGGAATTGCTCCGCGACTTTCACGCGCTTGAGGCAATCGACGACAGCCTTCTCGGCGAGTTTCTTCCCGGCGTCGAGCTTCGTGCCGTGGAGTTGCTCGGCGGTTTCGAGCCAGTGCTGTTGAAAGTGTTGTTCGGCGTTCGGGTCCTTCGCCTTGCGCGCGGCTTTGTCTTCGGCATCCCGCTCGCCGACCCAGTCCTTGTAGGAGTCGCCGAGCATCGATTCCCAGCGCGGGCAATCGACCGTGAGCTTCGTGAGTTCCGACAGCAGCGGCATGGTCGAGTGGGCGTCGGCCCAGTGGTCGAAGATGCGCGGCTGCAAGTTTTCGCCGAAGCGGTCGAGCAACCACCGCGCGGCTTCGATGGCACGGACCGGGTTCTCCCCGGCGGCGCGCTTCAGCAGCTCGTCCGGCGGCGTGACCCACTTCCGCAGGCCGTCGAGCAGTTCGGCGTGTTCGGAAAGATCGCGGACGCGGTCGATCCCGGCAGCGCGGAAGGCTTCGAACTCGGAGCCGGTCACGGCGCCGGCGTGCGGTTCGAGGAAGCGCAACGTCCGGCCGATGTCCACGGCCGAGCCGGTGTCGATCACGTCTTTCAATAGCGCTTGCAATCGCTCGAAATCCTTGGTGCCGGCGAAGGCCCCGGCTTGCTCCCACGGGTGCCGCACTTCCATCACGAGCATACCGCCGTGCCCGGCTTGGCAGGCGTCGGCCAGTTCGTCCGCTTCCAAACTGTTGATACGACCGCGCAGCAGTTCCTTCACGAATTCCTGGGCTTGCTCGACTTTCTTGATGTTGCGGGCCTGGAGTTCCCCGGCCCCACCGTAGCGATCGACGAGCCGGCCGCCGGCTTGTTCCCCGGCGTCGGGCGATTGGAGCATCTTCTGTTGGAGATCGAACGCTTGGAAAAGCTCATCGTCCTCGGCGGTTTCGAGGAGTTTGTCGAGCGCGGAGAAATCGCCCAAGGATTCGAAGTCGAGGTTCAGCCCGGCGAGATCGTCGAGGATCGACTTGGTAGCATCCGTGACGGCCGGGTTCGGCTTGGTCTTCGCTTCGACACTGGCGGCACCGGTTTCGGCCGAAGCGACGTTCGGCTCAGCGGGGAAGAGGACTTCGCGGGCGATTTCGAACGCGGCGGTTTGGTCTTCGTACGGCGTGTTCAGAACGGCGGCGTCGAGGTAGTCTTGCGGGACGAGGCTCCCTTTGCGGAAGAGACGAGCCGTGAGGTAACGCGGGATGGCGATGGCGGTGCGCAGGCTCGGCAGGTGGGTCAGCCCTTTGCGCTTGCGCATGCGGCCGACGAATTCGAGCGAGAATTGCAGCGGGTCGGTCCCCGTCACGGTGTCGCCCGGCAGGTGCTGTTCGTCATTGGCGGACATCGCGTCACCCAAGGATCTTCTTCGATCGACCGGACTCTCTGGAATTATATCGGCGTCAGTCCGCCTCGGAGGCCAGTTGCCGTTGGCACTCCGCGAGCGTCACGGTGCGCTCGTCGCGCCAGAGGTCGTCGAAGGTTTTCTCGACGAATTCCCCCACCGGCGAGTCGGTGAAGAACTCGTACCGCGAGACTTCGCTGATCGGCCGATCCCGGAAGTAAAACGACAGCGAAGCGAAGTCGTCGGTCTGGAACAACGAGAACGGCGGCGTCCGCCAGAACAGGCGAATCTCGACGCGACCATCGCCTTCAAACTGCTTGGCGAGCGCCTTCAAGCACGCGAGCGACTCCGCCATGCGCGCCGGTACGTCGTCGTCTTGGCGCTCGGCGGCCCGGGCCTTCGCGGCAGGGCTGGCCGGGTGCAAGAAGAGCAACTGCATCCCGGCGAACGACCGCCGCGACGCGGCCTTCGCGATCGACTCCAGCAATTCCCGCCGTTCGACTTGGTGCTTCGCGTGTTCCGTGAAGGGCAAAATGTACGTGCTCAGCATCCGCACCGATTTCGACTTGCGGATGTTGCGGGCCATTTTGAAATAGTCGAAGCCGTCGACTTCCTTGCCGTTCGCCCGCTTCATCTGCCGCCAGTACAACTCCAGCAGAATAAAAAAGAAGACTGAGGAAATCAGATTCGTCCCAACGGCCAGGAGGATGTCTTTGGCCCGCTCTTGTGCGAAGAACGACCCGGCGATCAAGCCGAGCGACAGGCTGACGACGAAAACCATCAGGTGCCACGGTCGCAGTTTCATGGGTGTTCCGAGAATCCGGGCATCGGCGGTTGACCGCCGACGCTTCGGAAGGCATAATTAATGTTGTTGATCCCACCGGTTATTCGCTTCCCGCAATCCTACCTTTGGCGGCTCCCGCATGCTCGATATATCGCTCGGTCGCTCGGCGTCGAAGCTCTGCTCGGGTTCGTCGCGGCGGGACTTCCTCCGCGTCGGTGGCCTCGGAGCACTGTCGTTACCGGTGCTGCTACGGGCCGAAGCGGCGCTGGCCAAAGAAAAGGCGACCTTGAAGCAAGGTGCCGGTGCCAAGGCGAAATCGGTGATCCTCGTTTACCTCGGGGGTGGGATGGCGCACCACGACACCTTCGACCCCAAACCGGACGCGGCCGAGGAAATCCGCGGGAAGTACAAGACGATCTCCACGAACGTCAGCGGGCTGAGCATCAGCGAGAAACTGCCGTTGATGGCGAAGCAAATGGACAAACTCGCACTCGTCCGCTCCGGCGCCCACAACAACGACCACCACGAGACCGCCACGAACTGGGTTCTGTCGGGCCGATTCGGTTCGCCGTTCGGCGACTACCCCGCCATCGGCGCCGTCGCCGCGCAGGAGTTCGGCTTCAGCGGAACCATCCCGCCGTACGTCAGCGTGCCGCGGAATCCGTCGTTCACGTGGGAGCTCGGCAAGAGCGCCTTCCTCGGCGGCCGGTTCGAATCGTTCAAAGCCGGCGATCCCAACCAGAAAGACTACAAGGTTCAAGACCTCACCGCCGCCGAGCCGATGAGCGCCAAGAAGATTGAACGCCGCGAGAACCTGTTGAAGGCCGTGGATGGTCTCGCCAAGAAGGTCAACGGGAACGACCAGATCGCCACGTACGACGAGTTCCACCAACGCGCCGCGCAGATGATCCTGTCGACCGAAGCGCGCAAAGCCTTCGCCATCGAATCCGAAGACGCCAAGCTGCGGGATCGCTACGGTCGCAACACGGCGGGGCAATCTTGCTTGCTCGCCCGCCGGCTCGTCGAAGCGGGGACGCGCTTCGTCACCGTCAACTACGGCGGCTGGGATCACCACGCCAAGATCTTCGAAGGCCTCGACAAGAAACTCCCCGAATTCGACGCGGCCATCAGCACGCTCATCGCCGACATGGCGGATCGGGGCACACTCGACGACACGCTCGTCGTCGTCATGGGCGAATTCGGCCGCGGGCCGAAGATCAACAAAGAGGCGGGCCGCGATCACTGGGGCCCGGCGGCCTCGCTCTTGTTCGCCGGGGCCGGCGTTAAGAAAGGCTTCGTGTTGGGCAAGACCGACAAACAAGGCGGCACTGTGACCCAGCGCCCGGTCGCCCCGGCCGACGTCTGCTTCACGATCCTCGACGCGCTCGGCGTCAACCCGCGCAAGGAACTCCGCACGCCGGACGGCCGGCCGATCGAAGCTTTGGATCTGGGCGAGCCGGTGAAAGAACTGTTCGCATAA
>JBBRUN010000328.1:0-6530 GCA_038247765.1 Gemmatales bacterium
AAAATTCGTCTGGATTTTTTGAAACGGGAGCGTATACTTCTCCACAGCGATAGCATTCGAGTTGGGTCGTGATCCCCTTTTGCATCGTTCCGCCGTTCTCCGGCTGAGCGTATCCCGATTCTGCCAGCAACCAAGAGCGACACATTCGCCAGATCTGCCAAGTTCAATCCGGGACTTAGTCCACTGTTTCCGATTGATATTGTGGTTTTGGCTTGTTCGGCGTCTGATAGGGCGAATCGGGAACCAACCCACGGATTTGAGTGATCAGTTGAGCAGATTGGCGTCCGGATCGAGCGAAGAAGCGTCGAACGAGTTGATTCTCTGGGACACGGTTCCGGAACCCCGTCGGTTCCTGACGAACCCTTCCCGTAGCCCACATTCAGCCTTCCCATTCTGAGGAATTAGTTATGCCCGACGCCAAAAGCGTCGACGGAGCACCTGCTCCGCGCCCCCTGATCCGCAAACGCGTTATCCGCAAACCGGGCGAACCGGCTGTGGCACCTCCCGCACCGACGCCGGCCCCTGCGATTTCAGCCCCTCCACCCCCGATGCCCGCTGCGGTCGCTCCGATTCCGGCCCCCGCGCCGTTGCCCCCGCCGCCGCCCCCGCCGCAACCGCGGATCGGTTCCCCGGCCGGGCCGATGAAGGACAACCGCGACCAACGCGGCGACTTCCGCCCCCGCAACAATAACAACGGCGACCGCGGGGATTTCCGCCCCCGCAACGACCACAACGACGCCCCGCGCCAGCCGGTGCGACCACCCCGCGATCCGAATGAACCCCGCGGCCCGGCCCTGCGGCTCGACGACCTCTACCGCATGCCCATGCCGCAGTTGTTCAAGATGGCCGAGGGCGAAGGTATCCACGAGAACAGCGGGATGAACCGCGCCCAGCTCATCATCGGCGTCGTCCGCAAGCAGATCGAACGCGGCGAAGTCGTCAAAGGCTCCGGCACCCTCGAAGTGCTCCCCGACGGCTACGGATTCCTCCGCAGCGCCGCCCACAACTACCTCGCCAGCCCGGAAGACATTTACGTCTCGCCGAGCCAGATCCGCCGCATGAGCCTGCGGACCGGGTATATCGTCGAAGGGCCGATCCGCTTGCCGATCGAGAACCAAGACAACTTCGCCTTGATGCAGATCGAGATCGTCAACGCCAAGCCTGCCGAAGAAGCGACGAGCTTGACCGGCTTCGCCGACCTGACGCCGCTGCACCCGAACGCCAAGTTCCGGCTCGAAACGACCGCCGACGAAATCAGCATGCGGATCGTCGATTTGGTCACGCCCATCGGCAAAGGCCAACGGGCGCTGATCGTGGCGCCGCCGCGGACGGGCAAGACCATCTTGCTGTCCAAGATGGCCAACTCCATCATGAAGAATCACCCCGAAGCGTACGTCTTCGTGCTGCTCATCGACGAGCGCCCCGAAGAAGTGACGGAAATGCAGCGCCTGGTCCAAGGCACCAATGCCGAGGTCGTCGCCAGCACCTTCGATGAACCGTCCGAAGAGCACATCCACATCGCCGACATCGTCCTCGAGAAAGCGAAGCGGATGGTGGAACAGAAGCGCGACGTCGTGATTCTGCTCGACAGCATCACGCGGTTGGCCCGGGCCCACAACCAAGAAGCGCCCGGCGGCGGGAAACTCCTCTCGGGTGGTCTCGACAGCAACGCCATGCAGAAGCCGAAGCAATTCTTCGGCGCCGCCCGCAACGTCGAGGAAGGCGGGTCGCTGACCATCATCGCCACCGCCCTCATCGAAACCGGCAGCCGTATGGACGACGTGATCTTCGAAGAATTCAAAGGCACCGGGAACATGGAACTGCACCTCGACCGCCGCTTGGTCGAGAAGCGGATCTACCCCGCCATCGACGTCAACCGCAGCGGCACCCGCAAGGAAGACCTCCTGCTGACGCCCGAGGAACTCGGCAAGATGGCCATCCTCCGCCGCGTGCTGTCCGACATGCACCCGGTCGAAGCGATGGAATTGCTCTTGAACAAAGGGAAGAAGACGAAGTCGAACGCGGAGTTCCTGATCACGATGAATTTGAATTAGGCGAGCCGTGCGTGTGAACGCACGGGTGAATGGGGCTCCGCGATTCCGTCCATCAGCAGTGGTGTACCGGGAATCCGCGGGGCCTTTTTCGTTGGCGATCTCCGTTTCCGAGCCTGAGCATGAAAATCGTGACGGAAGGACAGTGGCTGAATTCGACCCGTGTGAACGACCTGATCCGCCACCCAATGTGTAGTAGCGAGCGAAAGCGACGACTATTGGTTTGCTCATGTCTTCGGAGAGTGCTTTCTGACCTATTGGATGCGAACTATGTGAAGGCGGTTGTTACTTGTGAAGAATTCGCGGAGGGCAAGCGTGCTTGGCGTGATGTGCTTGCTTTAAGAGCGCAGATGAGATCAGTCGTACATGCTTATGGCATTGGGGGAGATCCTTTACATCTCTCATACGCCCGATTGGCAATAAGCAAGGGGCTCGAAAAGAATTTCGCGAACTACAAAATGGCACTGGCTGCGGCACAGCATTACGCAGGCGGCAAATTGCAGGACAAACTTTCAAATCGATTATTTGGAGATTACACGGAACACTCTAAAGGACGAGCAGCGGAGCATGCTGAACAGCTTCGATTGGCCCGCGACATCTTCGGCAATCCCTTCCGACCCATCGCCTTCGACCCCGCTTGGCGCACCGGAGACACCGCCGGCATCGCCGCGCGGATGTACGACTCCCGCGACTTCGCCGCCATGCCGGTCCTCGCCGATGCACTCGAGGAGGCCGGCTGCACGAACTCGGATGTGCTGCTGCACTGCCGCGAGCCGAGCATCCACGTCCGCGGCTGCTGGGTCGTCGATTCGGTGCTGGGGAAATGTTGATTCGGCTTGGGTGTGGTAGGATAATCTCAAATGCGGAGTGCGTATTCGGTACCGACGGGGAATTTCCATCCGTCTTGGCATCGCCTTGGCTTGTCTTTTCTCGACTCAGGCACTGGCGGCCCCCGTGCCCAAGGAAATTGCGAAGAAGCCGCCTTCGCTCGCGGGAACTTGGAAAATACTCGAAACGCAGAGCTTCGGGGGGAATCCCAATAAGAGCGGAGCCTATTGGACTATGGATGAGAAAGGCAACTCTTGGTTTCACTCGACCGAACAACCTCCGGTGAACGCCAAACCTTCGGACGTGAACGTCGCCGACTTGGCCAAGCGGGAAATGAATTACCGCTCTCCGAATGCCGTGAACGATGAATATTCGATGTACGGCATATTCGCTTTTGAAGACGATGTGCTCGTGATCAATTACGACACCGGGAAACGCGGACGCGAGAACCGTCCCAAAGGACTTGAACTCGAGACCGGCGGCACGCGTTGGAAATTCAAAAAAAACGCAGAATTCGGCAAATGAATGCCAACCTCCTGTCTGCCGGGCATCGTCGCCATTCGGTCCGCGAACGTGCGGTTCCAGTCATCGGTGGCATTCGACAACTGCACTGAACCGACCCGCGCGCCGACTCCGGCGCCCACAATACGCGGGGAGTTCGGCGGCGGGCGCCGTCAGTTTCTTGCGCACTTCGACTTGGCCGACGCAAACTTCGCCGTGAAATCCTTGGCCATCGGTTCCCTGACCCTCACCGGTTTCAGGTATTGGCGAGTTTCTCGGTGAAGGACTTCAGAACCGCGTCTTTGTCGGGATCCTTCTCAATTTACCGCCGGCTCTTAGCGTGGCGGAACGGGATCCACGCGCCGTTCTGCCCGCTGCTTTCCACCGCCTTCGCGATGAACAGCATCCCTTCGACGCCGTCGTAGATGTTCGGGTAGACCGTTTCCACGCTCTCGACTTTTTCCCCGGCCTCCTTCTTCACCATGGCGTCGTAGGCGGCGGTGTAGACATTGGCGAACGCCTCGAAGAAGGCCTCCGGGTGCCCGGCGGGCAAGCGGCAACTCGCCCCGGCTGCGGCGCCGAGGTACGGTCCGCCGGCGCGGGTGTAAAGCTTGTGCGGGTCGCCGTTCTTCCGCACGATCAGCGTGTTCGGCTCCTCTTGGCGCCACTGGATCGCTCCTTTGGTGCCGTCGATCTCGATGCTCAGGTCGTTCTCGCGGCCGTGGCTGATTTGCGACGCCGTGACGCTGCCGAGCGCGCCGTTGTCGAAACGGATGAGGGCGGTGCCGTAATCGTCGAGGGCCCGGCCCTCCTCGAAGATCTTGAGGTGCCCGGAGATTTCGGTCGGCAGCAGGCCCGTCATGAAGCGGCCGAGGTTGTAGGCGTGCGTGCCGATGTCGCCGAAGCAGCCGGCGATCCCGGATTGCTTGGGATCGGTGCGCCACTTGGCCTGCTTTTGGTCGCCGCTTTCGAGCCGAGTGCGCAGCCAGCCTTGGATGTAATTGCTGCGGATGGCGTTGATGGTGCCGAGTTCGCCATTCAGGATCATCTCGCGCGCTTGGCGGACGAGCGGATAGCCCGTGTAGTTGTGCGTGACGGCGAAGACGACGCCCGATTTCTCCACGATCTTCAGCAGTTCCTCCGCTTGGGCGAGGTCGAACGTCATCGGCTTGTCGCAGATGACGTTGAAGCCGGCTTCGACGAACGTCTTGGCGATTTCGAAGTGCGTGTGGTTCGGCGTGGCCACCGAAACGAAGTCGACTTTGTCGGCGCGCTTCGCTTCCGCCACGGCCATCTCGGCGTAGCCGCCGTAAGCGCGCTCGGCGGCGATGTCGTAATCGGCTGCGGATGCCTTCGAGCGCGCCGCATCGCTGCTCAATGCTCCCGCGACGAGGGCGGCGCGGTTATCGAGTACCGCGGCCGTGGCGTGGACGCGGCCGATGAACGAGCCTTGGCCGCCGCCGATGAGGCCCATCCGGAGTTTGCGGTGCAAGGGGGCATTCGTGGGCATGGTTAACTCGGAGAAGGAGTGAGGTGCGGAGATTGTACAGGCGAGCCGGCCCGCGTGAGCGGCAGGAGTACCACTTGCCGAACTCCGACCCCTGACGGGGCCGGCTCACCGGGCGACAGCGTCACGAACCGATTTTCTTTCGCAACCAATCTAAAGTCTTCAAATCCTGCGGCGACACACGCAAACCGGCGTCGATCATCTTTTGGAACACGCCGAGGCACGCGCGCCAAGAATCGACCGCGGCCGGGTTATGTTCCTTCTCCAATAACCCAGCGATGTTCGCGTGCGATACCGCAACATCCCGTTGCATTTGGGCATTGGTCGGGTCGGCTTGGGCCAATTGCTTGCGAATCGTCAAGCCGTCGGCGAAATAGACCCGCGCCGCCGTCAACTCCCCCGATTCCACGCTCACGTCGCCCAACTTGTTGAACGAGATCGACAGGTCCCGTTGCATTTGGCATTGGTCGGGTCGGCGAGGCACAATCGCTGCGCAGTCGATTCTGCAATTTGGAACCGCCGCCGGGCCGCGGCCAACGTTTCGTGCGTGAGAGCCCGATCGCCACGGGCGATTTCAAAATCGAAGTAGCTCTTCAGCGCATTCGTCCACTCCGGTTCCAGTTGCAGAATCTCCTCGAACAACTTGCGTGCTTCATCCGCATCCCCTTTGTCGGCGAGCAGGACGGCGCTTTTCAACAGCGGCCGGAGTTCGTCGCGGTTTTTCTGCTTCGCCAGGATTTGCCGGGTGCGGACGTGGTCGAGAATCGATTGCCGGAACGTACCGACGTAGGCGAGCGCCTCATCGACCCCCTCTTCGGCGAGGATGCGAGTCATCTCGGTGAAGACGTCCGTCGCTTTCCCGGTGCCTTCGATCTCCGCGAACGATTGGGCGAGTTCGTCGATGCGCGACACGCGCCCGGCGTGTTCCAGCTTGGCCGCATCTTTGAGTTTCTGCCGCTGCTGCCAACCGCCGGGTGCCGCGTTCGCTTCGGCGAGTGCTTTCTCGTGGGTGCGTTCCGCCGATTGCAGCAAGTGGCCGCGGATTTTGTTTTTCGTGATCGCCTGTTGATCGGTGAGCTTCGTCAACTGTTTGGAAACACCCGCTTGCCATTCCCGCTCCTCGGCCCGCAGGGCATCGAGATCCTTGCTCAATTCGTTGAGCTTGAGCTTCAACTGATCCAAGCTCGAAACTTTGTGGAAAAGTACGCCATCGGATTGCCGGGCGGCGCGGTAGTTCGCTTGCAATTCGGCGCGCTGTTTCTGTTCGCTGGCCGGGTCGTGGCGGTCGAGTTGGTCGATCGGCGTATCGCGCGGGTACTGTCCATCGACGACGATCAGCCACGGCTTCATTCCCTTGGATGCGGCGTACAGGTATTCGTATTGGGTGTACGAGACACGGCCGAACTCCGTCTCCACGGGCGGTTCCCAACCGTAGGCGTGCCCGACCAATTGAATCATCCCTTGGCAGCCGTCGATCTTGGAGCGGAGCACGCCGCACAAATCGCCCGCTTCGGTGCCGAAGATTTCTTGGATGATCCCTTTGAAACCCTAGCGAGACAGGACTTGGTCGACCATCCTCCGCGTCGTGCGGAACTCTTGGGACACGCAAGAAATGAAAACCCACGGCTCGCTCATGGCCCCGC
>JBBRUN010000329.1:0-6520 GCA_038247765.1 Gemmatales bacterium
ACGCACCGGGCGGCCACGATGTTCAGCTACTTCAGCTACAACTTCTGCTGGCCGGTGGAGACGCTGCGTCAGAAGGACGCGGACGGCCGCTGGCAACGAAGGACCCCGGCCATGGCGGCGGGATTAACAGATCAGGTGTGGTCGTTATCGGAGTGGCTGGCATTTCCAGCCGTGCAATGCAAGTAGGCCACCACCGTTTTGTGAAGGGCATGGGAAATCTGGGTAAATTGGGAAGGGGCGTTCCCGCCGGCTTCAGCCGGCAAAAATGAAAATCCCCGCCGCCGGATACCCGACACCAAAAGAATTTGCAAACCGTGTCTTGCACCCGGCGCCGATCGCCGAGACACATCCGCCTTGCCCGGTTTGCGCCGATTGACTATATCCGCCTGCTATGCGGAACTTCATGCGGGTGCTGCGGTTGTCTTGGGCGTATCGGGCCCGGATTGTCGTGTCGGCCATCGCGGCGTTGTTCGTGGCCCTCTTCTGGAGCCTGAACCTCTCGGCCGTGTATCCGGTGCTGCAAATCTTGAGCGCCGATCAGAACCTGCAAATGTGGGTCGATGAGCAGATCGCGCTGAACCAGAAGAAAGCCGAGAACCCGGAGCGCATCCGCCAAATCGACGCGATCCGGGCGCAGTTGAAAGCGCTCGACGAACACCCCGAGGCGCCCGATCGCGATAACACAATCCGGCGCGGCCTCCGGGATTTATCGACCCTCGAGAGCGAGCAGAAAGAGTACAGCTCGAAGGCCTACCGCTACAAACTCCTGCAAGCCAACGTCATCAACCGCCTGCCGAAGGGCCGCTTCGCCACGTTCGTCTGGATCATCGTGGGCCTCATCGTCAGCATCGCCCTCAAAGGCGTCTTCGAATTCATCCAAGAGACGCTCGTCGGCGTCGTCGTGAACCGGACGCTCTTCGACTTCCGCAATCAGTTCTTCCGCTCCGCGATCCATCAAGACTTTCACCAACTGGGCGAAGCCGGCACCACCGAGCTGATGTCGCGCATCACGAACGACACCGAGCAACTCGGCAACGGCATGAAGATGCTCTACGGACGCGTGATGCTCGAACCGCTCAAGATGCTCGGCTGCGTCATCGGAGCTTGCATCATCAGTTGGCAGCTCACGCTGATGTTCGTGCTCGTCGTGCTCGTCGCGATTGTGACTCTGAACAAAGTCAGCCGCTCGATCAAGAAGGCCGCGAAGCGCGTGCTCGAGCGCATGAGCACGCTTTATAAAGTGCTGAAGGAATCGTTCGACGGGCTGAAACTGGTGAAGGCGTTCACGCGCGAAAGCCACGAGCGTCGGCGCTTCCGCGCGGTCAACTGGGACTACTACAAACGCACCATCCGCGTCATCCGCATCGATTCCGCCGTCGGCCCACTGCTCGAAACCCTCGGCGTACTGGCCGTGAGCTTGGCCCTCGTCGCCGGGGCGTACCTCGTGCTCGAAGAGAAGACGCACATCTTCGGCGTGCGGATGATCGACGACCCCATCGGCTTCGGGGCCCTCATCACGCTCTACATGTTCTTGGCGACCATCGCCGATCCGGTGCGGAAGCTCAGCAGCGTCTACACCAAGATGCAGTCCGGCATGGCCGCGGCCGACCGCATCTACGCTCTGCACGACCGGGCGCCGAGCATCCGCCCCAACGCCGATGGACCCCGCTTGGCGCCGCTGACCGAGAGCGTCGAGTTCCGCAACGTCGGCTTCAGTTATCATCCCGGGCAGACGGTCCTCAACGACGTGAACCTCAAGGTCCTCGCCGGCGAAACCATCGCATTCGTCGGGCCCAACGGCTGCGGGAAGTCGACTTTGCTCGGCTTGATCCCGCGCTTCTACGACCCCGATCTCGGCTCGGTGCTGCTCGATGGCGTGCCGTTGCGCTCGGCGAATCTGCGGAGCCTCCGCAAACAGCTCGGCATGGTGACGCAGGACACGGTGCTGTTCGACGACACCATCGCCAACAACATCGCCTACGGCAAACCGGGCGCGATCCAAGAGGAAGTGGAAGCCGCGGCGAAGAAGGCCCACGCCCACGAGTTCATCGTTACGCTGACCGCCGGGTACCAAACGCGCACCGGCGACATGGCGGCGTCCAAACTCTCGGGCGGCCAGAAGCAGCGCATCGCCTTGGCGCGGGCCATCCTCCGCGATCCGCGGATTCTGATCCTCGACGAATTCACGAGCCAGATCGACGGCGAAAGCGAAGCCAAGATCCACGAGGCCCTGCGCGAGTTCGTCGTCGGCCGGACGACGTTCCTCATCACGCACCGCCGCAGCACGCTGGAACTCGCCAGCCGCATCGTCGTCATGGACAACGGCCGCATCCAAGCCATCGGCACGCACACGGAATTGCTGGTGTCGAGTTCGACCTACCGCCGGCTTTACGACAACGGAGATAGCGGGCCGTCCGGCGCTTCCACTACAATTTCCGTGTAAGTTCCCACCGCGGCGTTGGTACAGTTGCCGACTCCGCAAACTCCGTGTCCCGGCCAGAGCCGCATGCAGAATCCGCAAGTTTGCTCGGTATCGTATCGCCGCTCCCGCTTCTCCACGAAGCTGCCGGGGGATCGGCTCTACACGCCGTCGCACTTTTGGATGCTGGAAATATCACCGGGCCGGTGGCGCGTCGGTGTCACCCGCTTCGCCCAACGGATGCTCGGGGATCTCGTGGAACACGGCTTCGAGGTGAAGCCGGACGCCCCGGTCGAACTCGGCGAAACAATCGGTTGGATCGAAGCGTTCAAAGCGATGACCGACGTCTACTGCGTCGGCACCGGGCAGTTCGACGGCGGCAATCCGCTCCTCGAAACGACACCGCGGAAGTTCGATATCGACCCCTACAGCGAAGGCTGGCTGTACGGATTCCGCGGCGCACCCGACCCGAACGCGGTCGACGCTGCGGGGTACAGCAAGCTGCTCGACCTCGCAATTGATATGATCCAAGGGAAAGAAGCCTCAATGGAACAACCGCCGACCGAAGACATCGGGGATTGACGACGATGGCGACGAAACCGCGGTACATCATGGTGGGCGGCTTCCTCGGGGCCGGGAAAACCACGGCCCTACTGCAGCTCGCAGAACGCTTCCGCGCCCAAGGCCGTCGCGTCGGCCTCATCACCAACGACCAATCCGTCGGGTTGGTCGATACCAACTTACTTGCATCCCACGACTTCCCCGTCGAAGAAATCACCGGCGGTTGCTTCTGCTGTAAGTTCGGCTCGCTCACCGAAGCGGCGGAGAAGCTGACCGAAGCCGAGAAGCCGGATGTTTTCCTCGCCGAGCCTGTTGGCAGTTGCACCGACCTCGCCGCCACCGTCAGCTATCCGCTCCGCCGGCTCTACGGCGACAATTTCAGCCTGTCGCCGTTCAGCGTGCTCGTCGATCCCGTGCGGGCCGAGCGCATTCTCGGCTTGGCGAACGGAAAGTCGTTCTCGCCGAAGGTCGTGTACATCTACAAGAAGCAGCTCGAAGAAGCGGACATCATCGTCGTCAACAAAGTGGATCTGTTGAACCCGGCCCGTACGCAAACCCTGCTCGACAAACTGCGTGCCGATTATCCGCAAGCGACGGTCGTGCCTTTTTCCGCCCGGCACGCAACGCACTTGGACAAATGGGCGACGCTGATCGAGAATGTCGATATGGTCGGAAGGCCCGCGATGGACGTCGACTACGATACCTACGCCGGGGGCGAAGCGCTCCTCGGCTGGATGAACCTCACGGCCAGCATCACCGCAGGCGGACTGTTCGACGGCAATGCCTTCCTCGCGGCCTTCATGAATCAATTGCACGGGACACTGAAGGAGCACGGTTTCGAAATTGCCCATTTGAAAGCGACGCTGTCGCCATTCGAAGGGACTGACATCGCCGTGATGAACCTCGTGCGAACCGATGGCGGTGTCGAAGCCTCGCATGAATTGACCGACGAATTGGAATCGGGCGAGCTGATCGTGAATCTGCGGGCCGAGGCCGACCCGGAGATTCTGAAAACGCTGGTGCTGGCGGTGCTGAGCGAAACCGCGATGCTGAACAAAGTGAACGCCGACGTGGAACACGAAGAAGCGTTCCGCCCCGGCCGGCCGGTGCCAACGCACCGTGATTTGAAATGAAGAATTTTCACCACAGAGGGCACAGGGAAGCCGCAAGATTTTCACCGCAGAGAAAGAAGAGGGCGCGGAGAAGATGAAATAGAAATGATTGAATCGGGTGGGACTATCCGGCAGGTGCCCGACGCGTGATCGGACCTTCTCCACGCGCTCTTCTTTCTCTGCGGTGAAAATCTTGCAGCTTCTCTGTGACGCTGTGGTGAATTCTTAATCTTGGAAACGAATGTCGATTCCGCTTCGAATCCTGTACTGCAATTGCAGCTACGCCAACGTCGTGCCGAAGGCGACGAAGGAAGCGGTGTTGCGCGGCTTGACCGAATCGGGGATTCCGTTCGACGCGGTGCCGGACCTGTGCGAAATGAGCGCCCAGCGCGACCCCAGTTTGCACGACCTCACCGGCGACGATATCAAGATTGTCGCTTGCTACCCGCGCGCCGTGAAATGGTTATTCCACGCCGTCGGCGCGAAGCTCGGCGACGGTGCGGAAGTGATCAATATGCGGACCGATTCGCCCGAAAGCATTCTGCCGAAGCTCTTGCCCGAGGTGCCCGCGTGAGTGCGACTCTCCCGATTCCGCTGGCCGATGCCAAGCCGAAAGCCCCGCGGTTCCGCGTGGCCGTGTACGAAGGTGCCGGCGCCGAACTGCTGCCGCCGGGCACGCGGACGGAACTGGTCTGCGCCCTATTGGCCAAGGGATTTTCGGTCTCCGTGATCCGGGTCAACGGCGCGGTCAGCGCAACGAATTCCGGGACGCTCGTGGTGCTCGGGCAGTTCGCCGACGCCAAACCTGAGCGCGCCGAGGACGGCGACGCCATCGTCCACTTCCGCGATATCCGCAACAAACCTACGGCCGAAGTCGTGGCGTTGGCCGAGGGGATTCGCGCCGAATTGAACCTGCCCAAACCCGGCGGTTGGAAGCCGTGGTTCCCGGTCATCGACTACGACCGCTGCACCAATTGCATGCAGTGCCTGTCGTTTTGTTTATTCGATGTGTACGGCATCGACGCCGACAAGAAGATTCAAGTTCAAAACAACAACAAGTGCAAGACCGATTGCCCGGCATGTTCCCGAGTGTGCCCCGAAGTGGCGATCTTGTTCCCGAAATACAAACACGGCCCGATCAACGGTGATGTCGTCAGTACGGACGACATCCGCCGCGAGAATATGAAGATCGATATCTCCGCCTTGTTGGGCGGCGATATCTACGAAGCGCTCCGGGATCGCTCCGCGAAGTTCAAGAGCCGCTTCAACAAGGAACGCGACGCGGATAAGGCGTTAGAAGAACGCACGAAGTGCTTGGTCAAGTTGGGTGAGAAATTGGATATACCGCCGGAAGTATTCGCATCGCTGCCGAGCATGGATCAAATTCGCACGAAGGCGACCGAAGCTGCGGCGAAGGCCCAGGCGGCTCTGGACATGCAGGATAAGAACTAAGATTTTCACCGCAGAGAAAGAAGAGGACGCGGAGAAAACACATGAATGGTGTTCAAAAATGGCGACATGGCTTGAAGGCGGACGAATTGAACAGCATCAGCGAAGGCGTGATCGGTGCAGCCATCGCCGTCCATCGAGAATTGGGACCGGGTTTGCTTGAATCGGCATACGAAGCCTGCCTAGTGTTCGAACTCATGGATCGGGGATATCGAGTGGTCGATCAACTCGAATTGCCGGTCTTTTACCGAGGGCAGTCGATCGATGCCGGGTTCAAAATCGACTTGCTGGTCAACGAAGCTGTCATCGTGGAGTTGAAGGCCGTCGATAGAATGATCCGAGTGCACGATGCCCAATTGCTGACTTACCTCAAACTCACGCAGCTCAATTTGGGATTGCTGATGAACTTCAATACGGTCAAAGTCATCGACGGCGTCAAACGCATCGTGCGAGCTTTCCCCGAACCCTAAATTGCTTCTTTATTTTTATTCTATCCGCGTTCTCTTCTTTCTCTGCGGTGAAAAATGATTTTCTCCTTCGCCAAGCGGATGCTCACCGAAGTCGACACTCGGCTGCTGTGGAAGTTCGCCTACAACTTCGGGCTCAAAGGCGCCGTGTCGGTCGAGCGCTACAAATCGCGGTTGAAGCGCGACATCCACTTCCCGCCGTTCCTGTTCATTTCGGTCATCAACAGTTGCAACCTGCGCTGCCAGGGCTGCTGGGTCGATGTCGCGGCCAAACAGAGCATCATCGATGCGGACACATTGAATCGCACCATCAAGGACGCCAAGAAGCACGGCAATTCGTACTTCGGCATCCTCGGCGGCGAGCCGTTCATGCACCCCGATTTGCTTGACGTCTTCGATGCCCACAAGGATTGCTACTTCCAAGTTTTCACCAACGGCCAGCTCATCACGCCCGAAGTCGCCAAGCGGCTGAACCGCGCCGGGAACGTCACGCCGTTGATTTCAATCGAGGG
>JBBRUN010000330.1:0-6501 GCA_038247765.1 Gemmatales bacterium
GATGATACTGCTGGCAACCCGCTTCAAGAAGTGTCGGTCGTGGCTGGTGAAGATCAGCGTTCCTTCGTAGGCGATCAGCGCTTCGGCGAGCGCTTCGACCGTATCGACGTCCAAGTGGTTACCCGGTTCGTCGAGGATGAGAATGTTGTGTTTGCTCAGCAGCAACCCGGCCATGCAGAGCCGGGCACGCTCGCCCCCGCTCAGTACCGAAATCTGCTTGCGGATGTGCGAACCGCGGAATAAGAACGACCCGCCAATGTCGAGGACTTCTTGATCCTTCGTGCCGACGGCGGCTTTGGAACGCAGGTAATCCCACACGGTTTGGCCGTCGGGCAGGGTCGTGTAGACGTGCTGGGCGTAGGTGCCGATGTTGCAGCCGTGCCCCCAGCGGACTTCTCCGGACAGCGGTTGCAAGGAATCGACGATCGTACGGAGGAACGTCGTTTTGCCTTGGCCGTTATCGCCGACGATGGCGGCGCGGGAGCCATGGTCGATTTCCAGTTGAATGTCGGATGCGATCTCGCGTTCCGGATAGCCGATGCTGACATCGCGACAGCGCAGGGCCGGGCCTTTGCGCGGCTCGACCTTCGGCGCCCGGATGCGGGCCGAAGGTTCGTCGTAGGACACTTCCGTCAGTTCGAGTTTGTCGAGCTGCTTGCTTTTCGATTGCGCGAGCTTGGCCGTGCTCGCGCGGGCTTTGTTGCGAGCGATGAAGTCTTCGAGCTGGCGCATTTTCGCCTTCGTCGCTTCGTTCGAACGCTCGTCGTGCATCCGCTTTTCTTTTTGGTACTCGAGGTACGCGTCGATTTTGCCGGGGAAGGTCGTGAGCTTGCCGCGGGAGAGATCGAGCGTGTGGGTGCAGGTCGCCCCGAGGAAAGCTCGGTCGTGCGACACGATCAGGCAGCCGGCCCGATAGTTTTTCAAGAAATGCTCGAGCAAAATCTGCGTGCGCAGGTCGAGGAAGTTGGTCGGTTCGTCGAGCAGAAGCAAATTCGGTTCGTGGAGCAACAGCGCCGCGATTTTCACGCGCGTCTGCCAACCGCCCGAGAGCTTCGAGATTTGCCCATCCAGGTACGAGCCTTTGATTTCGAACTGCCCCGCGACTTCGCCGCATTTCCAGTCGGGCTGGCCGCTGTCGCGCATGAGGTAGTCGAGCGACGTTTCCTCGGGCAGAAACGGATCGTGCTGGCGGAGATAGCCCAAGCGCAGGCTCGGGTGGCGGATGATTTCACCGCTGTCGAGTTCTTCTTCCCCCAGCAGCACGCGCAACAGCGTACTTTTGCCGGCCCCGTTGCGGCCGACGAATCCGACTTTGGTGTTATCGCTGATGGTGGCTTCGGCCTGGTCGAGTAATACTTGGTCGCCGTACCGCTTGCTGGCTTTCGAAATTTGGAGCAGGCTTGCCATCGGGAAGGAATTCCTCGGAACCGCGGGTACGACGAACACCAAGAGAGGTCGCGGTCATCTTATCGACATCGCCGTCCGGGGGAAGAGAATCGGAATCGCCGCTTGACGATCAACTGAGGGCCCAATGTCTGGCGTTTCATAAGCCCCCTCCACAGTTGGAACCCACCGGGACAAGCCGGTGGCTCGTGGGCTGTTATTTTACTGTCGTTGAGTAGAAGGACGCGTCGGCGCGTCACTTCCGCGCCACGATTTTCAGCTTGACCTTGTCCGCGACGAATGTCTTTTCCCCCGCCGCGGGGAAGCGGATCTTGATGCGCCGCAGGGCGCCGAAGCCGCTGACATCCGTGATTTGGCCGATGCCGTATTCGTCGTGCTGCACAACGCCGCCGACTGTGTAGCTCGTCCCCGCGATCGGTGTGCCGCTGGGGGCCGGGGCAAGCGGTTTGGTCGCGAAGCCGGCCCGCGCCGCCGTCGCATTGACCCCCGAACGCCATTCGTCGATGGCCGAGCGCGCTTGGTTGCGACCACTGCTCGGGTCTTGGGTCTGCACGTCGCGCGGCAGTTCTTCCAGGAACATACTCGGGATCGCGTAGGTCACTTGACCCCGGAACTCGCGCATCCGGGCGTGCGTCAGCGTGAGTTCCTGCATGGCGCGGGTCATGCCGACGAAACAGAGCCGGCGCTCTTCTTCGAGGTCGTCGTCTTTGCCGCTCTCGATGCTGCGGTTGTGCGGGAGAATCCCCTGCTCGCAGGCCATCACGTAGACCACCGGGAACTCCAGCCCCTTGGCCGAGTGGAGGGTCATCACGCTGACGCAATCGGACTTTTCGTCCCAGCTATCGACGTCGCTGGCAAGGGTGACTTGCTCCAAGAAGTCACCGAGGGTGCGGGTCGGGTCGGCCTCGTAGAACTGCCGCGCGGCGGTGATCAGTTCCTCGATGTTCGCCAAGCGGTCGGCGTCGTCCTCGTCCCCCGATTCCTTCAGCATCTTGCGGTAGCCGGAAAGATCGAGCACGCTACCGATGAGTTCGTGCAGCGGCAGATCCTGCTTCGCGCGGAGTTCGTTCATCAGTCGGCCGAAGTCTTTCAACCCCGTCGCGGCTTTGCCGCGGATCTCCGTGATTTTGTGCACCTGCGCGCAGGCGACCGTCAGTGTCAGCTCGTTGTCAGTGGCGAAGGCGATCAACTTGTCGAGCGAAACTTTGCCGATGCCGCGGGTCGGCTCGTTGACGATGCGCAGGAAACTCACCGGGTCGGCCGGGTTCACCAGCAACCGGAGGTACGCGAGCACGTCCTTGTTTTCTTTACGGTCGAAAAAGGCCAGCCCCTTCACGATTTGGAACGGTACACCGTGCTTGACGAACGCCGATTCGAGCGATCGCGTGAGGGCATTGATGCGCAGGAAGATGGCGTGATCGCGGTAGCGGAAGCGGCCGTCTTGGTTAGTCTTCTTGATGGCCAGCACGATCCCTTCGGCTTCGTCCAACCCATTGTCGAAGCGCAGCACCTTCACCGGGGCGCCGTCGCCGTTCTCGGTCGTCAGCGTCTTATCTTTGCGGTGCTTGTTGTGCTTGATCAAGCTGTTCGCCGCGGCGATCACGCTCTTCGTCGATCGGAAATTCTGTTCGAGCGTGATGACCCGCGCCCCGGCGAAGTCGCGTTCGAAGTCCATGATGTTCCGCAGGTCGGCGCCGCGCCAGCGGTAGACGTTTTGATCCGGATCGCCGACGACGCAGATGTTCGGGTGGTTCATGCTGAGCCGGCGGGCGAACTCGTACTGCGCTTGGTTCGTGTCTTGGTATTCGTCGATGAGCACGTACTTGAATCGCGCGTCGAGTTCGGCCCGCAACTCTTCGTTGTGCTTCAGCGCGAGCGCCGGCAGATACAGAAGATCGTCGAAGTCCATGGCGTTGGCTTGGCGGAGTCGCTTCTCGTAGATCGCGTAGACCTTCGCCACGGTCTGGCTGAAGAAATCCGCGGCGGTCAAGGCGTACTGCCCCGGTGGCAGCAGGGCATTCTTGGCTTTGCTGATGGCCCCGCCGAGGCGCTCGGGGGTGAACTTGATGTTGTCGATGCCCGAGCGTTCGAGGGCGTCTTTGATGAGCTTGTTGCGGTCGTCGGTGTCGTAGATGGTGAAGTTCTTATCGAGGTTCAGCCGGTCGGCGTATTGCCGCAATAGCCGGGCCCCGAGGCTGTGGAAGGTGCTGACGAGGACGCGGTTGCCGGGGCTGATCGCTTCGACGCGGTGCCGCATTTCACCGGCGGCCTTGTTGGTGAAGGTGATGGCGAGGATGTTCCAGGCCTTCACGCCGCTTTGCAAAAGGTAACCGACGCGGCGGGTGATGACACGGGTTTTGCCCGAGCCGGCCCCGGCCAAAATCAGCAGCGGCCCTGCGCCGTGCTGCACGGCGAGTCGCTGATTCGGGGTGAGGCCTTCGAGCAGTTCATCGGGCGTCATGGGAATCCTTCCGGCGGGCGGGCTTTGAACCCGGCCCAGGATCTGTCACAATGATCTTACTGACCTCACTCTCCGCGAGGGGCCGATGGACATCGCCGGGATCGGGACGCACATCATGGAGTGCGCCCGCGTGAAAAAGCTCATCGAGGCGCACGCGGACAAATTCATGCGCGAAGTGTACACCGAGGCCGAGGCCCGTTATTGCCGGGATCGCAGCCACAGCACGGAATACTACGCGGCGGTCTGGGCCGCGAAGGAAGCGACCTTCCGCGCGCTCGGCTTCAAATGGAAGCGCGGCATCGACTGGCGCGACGTGGAGATCCAGTGCGAGAGCGCCATCGAGCCGCGGGCGGTCGTCACCGGAGTGACACGCGACCGCATGGAAGCCCGCGGCGTCGGCAGCGTGATGCTCAGCTTCAGCTACTGCCGGCTGTTCGCCACCGCCACGGCGATCGCGGTTCGGGGTTAAGACTTTTCACCACAGAGTCACAGAGGACACACAGAAGAAAGAAAGCAAAGTTGGTGCAATCGAGATTTCATTTTCTCAATCTCTGCACTCTTCGATCTTCTCTGTGTCCTGTGTGACTCAGTGGTGAAAAATTCTTCTATTTACTTCTCGCCGATTTCCTTCACCAGCGACCGCGCGAGTTTGTAGGCCGCGCGGAGGTTCATCACGCGGACTTCCAACTGCCCCTCGGTGAAGATCGTGCCGATCTGCGCCTTCGGCAGTCCGGCGAGTTCGATCGTCAGCGGCAGCAGGCTCATGAATTCCTTCATCCGCGCCTGGCGGAGTTCGGGCGTCGTCTCTTCGGCCATGGTCGCACTCCTCAACGATGAAGTTCACGAGCCACCGGGCTTGTCCCGGTGGTGCTGAAAAACTCGACTACTTCCCCTTGCCGTCGTCCTTTTGCAGTTTCCATTGCTCATCGAAGAACCCGGCTCGCACGACCTTGCCGGGGTAGCGGCTGTTCGCCGGCGTCGTCACGTCGATCACCGCGTAGTCCGGCAGCTTCGGCACTTGTCGGGCATTGTTGAGGTAGTCGTATTCGCGGTAGGTGAAGCCGCTGTTGAGGACGACGTACTTCTTCGGGTTCAGCGGGTTCGGGTAGATGCTCAGTGTCACCGTGCTGTCACCGAACTCGACCAGCGGAAGCTTGTCGGCAATCTTGGCGAGGATCGCATTGCTCTTCGGGTCGCCCCAGAGGATGAGGTTGTTGTTTTTGATATCGTCGTCGGTCACGTCCTTGTCGGCCTTGATCGGCGCATCGCCGCGGAACTGCTTCCGCCAGTGGTCGGTGGCGTGCTTCATTTCTTGGGTCGTCCACTTGCCGATGGTGTCGTTCATCGGCTTGCCGGTGGGCGAGACCATGAGGAAGGAATCCATGAAGGCGTCGTCGATAGGCCCTTGGAGGCCGTGGGATTTTTGCAGGCCGGGCGCGGGCTGCCCCGACACGACCAGTTGCCACTTGCCACTAACCTTGCGGAACAGGTGCGAGCGGAGCGAGTCGTTGATGCCGGCGCCGATGAGTTGGTTGCCGTCGATGGTCAGGCTGTGGTTGTCGAACGAGACGCGGAACTCGGTCACATTTTTGGTCGTCAACGCGACGGCCGTTTTCGTCCGGCTTCCGGTCACGCTCGCGAGTTCCCAATGCTTTTCGAGGCCGATCACGGTGAGCCAGTCGCAGCGATTGTATCGCAGGGTCGGCGTCACGAACTTGATCTCGACGCGATCCGTCGAGCCCGGCAAACCTTTCTTCACAATAGCATCGATCCGCTTATTGACCTCTTCCTTCGCGGCCTTCTCGTAACTGTGCCCGACGCCGGGCCCGATGATGTGCGTCAATTCCATACCGAGCTTTTTCATCTCGCGGGCCATCACGTCGGCGGCCTGCTTCTGGCTGTCCTTCTCCCCGCTGTACGCGACCGTCGGGATGTTGAAAATATTCTGGGCGTAGTCGGTGGCGTTATACATCCCCCAAAGTTTCTTCTCGTACCAAGTCGGTTCGACCTTCTCGTTCTGGAACACTTTCAAGAACTCGGGCGTCTCGCTGAAGCCGGCCCCCGGCGCGGCGGCGCAAAACAGGGTCGGGTAATGCACGGCGTACTGCCAGCAGGCGGCCCCTCCCATGCTGAAACCGCGGGCGACAATCCGACGGTCGTCGATGCGGTAATGCTTCTTGACGTCGTCGAGGCATTCGAACGAATCGATTTCACCGGCGAACTTGTTGGCATTGCTGAAGCGGCCGAACGGGTGCAGTACGATGGCCCCCATCGGTGTGAATTCGCCGGGGCTTTTGGATCGCTGATCGATGAAGCTCGCTTCGACGAAGTTCTCGTAGCGGCCGTGCCACCAGAAATCGAGGCGGTGCGGGGCCTTGCCGGCGAAGTCGTAGTCTTTCGGGATGACCAAACCGTACGGCTGCACGCTGCCGTCGATCTTCGATTTGTAGCCGCGGACGACGGTGCCCGTCGCAGTGGTCCACGGTGTCTTCCCGGCTTTCAGCGCCGTCGCCCGTTCCAGGCCCATCTTCAAAACGTTCTTCACCGTGCCCGCGGGCATCGCCCCTTTGCCGTCGTAGATTTCGTTGTAATCGAGCGCCCAGCGTACCGCCTTCTCGTAGATGAGCACATCGGGC
>JBBRUN010000331.1:0-6467 GCA_038247765.1 Gemmatales bacterium
CCGGGCATGGCGCTCAGAATGGATAGTAAACGCTCACGCTGTTCAGGGGTCACGGATGTTCCTCACGCAGGCGAGAATGCCGAGTGGGGATTATAGGCACCGCAAATCAATCCAAGGACAGTGTTTCGCCGCCCGCGGGTGTCACCGCTGCCCAAAATGCACCGGGAGTGACCGAACGCGCGAGTGATCGGACGCTGCCGTCCATCATTCCGAGGAGCATGGAATTGGAATACGGCGTCTGAGGAATTGTCGGATCGCAGTCCTCGATTTTCGGTTTGACTTGGAAGGTTTTCGTCGGGACAGGACGATTCGGGTAAGGGAATTCATCGCCGTCGACATCAGATGCGAAAGTCGGCCAACGATGGCGTGCTTCTAACGCAATCAAATCGCCATCGTTATCCGTCAAATCCGGGTGCACACGATAGCTTGACGCGGGTCCGGCATGTGAATGAAAATCAGTGCGGTTCGCTTTCGTACCGCAGCGGGCATAGTGTTCGGCCAAGCAAAAAGTGTTACTCGTGCCATCGGAAAAGGTAGAGTTGAAATGCGGCCTATATCCAAACACGGCGAAGTTTAATGGAAAGCTGCAGTTGCCAATACGGTTCGGATAGGCCTGATAGCTTGGGTCGTCTGTGTTGCGATAAATGAATGCTTGGGGAGCTTTGAGTTCGCCGTATTTGTACTGGTACGTCTTTCCTGCATCGGCTTCTAAAAAAGGCATGATATTCACAAATGCGATCGTACAATCTGGGTAATAATCACCGTGAACCAGCGCCGCGAGGCGGCCATCGTGGACCGCAGCGTGATTGTGGATAGCGATTTGGATTTGTTTGATCTGGTTTTGTGCTCGCAACCGATTGGCCGACTCGCGGACCTTTTGGACCGCGGGCAGCAGCAACCCTGTCATCACTGCTAAAATAGCAATTACGACGATGAGTTCGAGCAAGCTATAAGCAGCGCGTGCCTTCATGGCATGGAACTCCAGTGGGGAAATCAATCCGCCTGCTCAACGATTGTTTTCGCGTTTCTATCGTAAAGCTTTTTCGGTGAATCTTTTGTGATCAAATAGTACATGCCATCTTTTTTCGTAATCAAAGATATTCTGACGACCATCACCCCGGAAGGATTGAGGTTGACATTTTGATTTTTCCAGGGACTCGCTGCCGCCGTCTCCAAGAGTTCCGCATTGCCATTGACTGGTAGGCCCATGTCTTTCCAAACTCCTTGGTCTTTAACTCGCCGGATCACGTCTGCCTTGACTTTGTAAAATTCCTCGCCGTTGCCTTTGGTCCATTTCACATCCGTTATTGTTTTCCCGTTCGTGGCGTCCCACACCACGGCTTTATCAAAGTCGATCGTGCCCGTTCCCGGCAGCGGGTTCGCGAGCGAACCCAACGGATCGGCGCACGGCTCCGGACCCCGATTGATTTGACGATGAATGTGCCCAGCACATCGAGTTCGTCCTTGCCGCCGATTTTGGCGAGGCAGGCGAGTACTCCGAGGACTTCGTCGACGGTGACTTTGTCTTTCAGGAGTAACTGTGACACTGGGGCGGCTTCACGCGTGCTGCCAAACTTAGCGAGGTACGAGAGGCAGTTGCCTTTCTATCGGTCCAGTTCGAGACCGCGGACGGCACAGGGCAGAAATAGTTTCTCGTACATCCTCGTGTTGCGGAGGGCACAAGAGGCAATCGCGGAAATTCCGCGCGAAGATTCCCTCGCATTCGTGGACGGCTTCGTGTTTTCCGCTGTTCGTTGATTACGGTACGACCGTGACCGTGTGCTTGCGCCACAGCTCCGCGACGAACTTCTCCCGCTCGATTTTGGTGTATTGGTCGATCATCACATTCTTGATGGCGATTTGCATCTTATCGTCGAGCGGTTTCGTCCCGGCCATCTCGCGCTCGGTCACCCTCACGATGTTCCAGCCGTTGGCCGTGGCGATGACGCCGCTCGTTTGCCCGACCTTCAAACCGAGGATCGTCGCTTCGAGCTCGGCGGGGCGGAAGTCGCCGCGCTTCTCGCCGAGCCCGTCGCCGTTGCGCAACGCGCTCTCGCCGTGGCCGTGCTTCTTGGCCAACCCGGCGAAATCGACTCCGCCATTCAACTGTTGGGCCAGCCAATCGGCGTAAAGCTTGGCTTCACCGACCGTGTTGAATCGGCCGTTGCTCACGAACAGATGCTGCCACTTGGCCCGGTCGTCGACGCTGAAATCCTTGGCGTGTTCGCGGTAGTATAGGTCGATCTGCTTCATGCTCACGCTGCGCTGCTTGTCTTTGAAGACGCTGTTCAAGAACAGGCTGGTGAGAGCTTGGCGCTCGAAGAAACGCCGAAAGAGTTTGGGCTCCGTGCCCTTCGCTTGCAGAAAAGCCGTGAACTTTTCTTCGCTGTCGAGCTTCACCATCTGGCGGAACTGCTTCATCTGCCGCTCGGCGGTCTGCTTGGCTTGCTCCCAAAGCTCGTCCATGACCTGCGGCTTGTTCTTTTTGATCTTCGTAATGAATTCGTGCAGGATCAATTCGCGCTCGATGAGCTTGCGGAGTTCATCGCGGTAGACTTCTTTTTCTTTCTTCGTGCGCTCGTCGCCGCGGAGTTCGATGTAGTCCATGGCCCGTTCGCGGACCATCATCGCCACTTCGTCTTCGGTGATGATGACTTCCCCGGCGATGGTCGCCACGACCTTCACCTGCACCACGGCCTCGGCGTCCAAGGCGCTCGCCTGTTCCACCGGCGTCAAGTTCAAAGGCTTCACCGGCACCGGCTGTGATTCCACCGGCTGCGGGGCGATCGGCTCGGTCGGCGTCAGCGGTGCGGTCGGCAGCTTCGGCCCGTCCGCGATTTGGCCCCGGGCCACGACCGGGGCCGCGCAACCGAAGCCGGCGAAAGCGAGCGGCCACGCGAGCAGCAGTATTCGGCAGAACGGGCGATCCATGCCCAAGCTCCCATCTGGCGGGTCGATGCGGATTTGGCCCGGCCATACCGTGCCCCGCAGGCCGATGCAAGCGGAATACGCACGGGGGTGCACGAAAACAGCTCATCGCGAAGAAAATCCGAGAATCAACGATCGGCAATTCGATTTAGCTTTCGCTGCTTTCGGAGCTTTCGCTGCTTTCGTAGCTTTCGCTGCTTTCGGCCGGGGGGGTACGCAGAATGACTGAAACCTAAAAGCTAAAGTTGGCTCCAAGCGCATGCCGAAAATCGAACCGCAGTGCAAAGTCAGTGTCATTGTGGCTTTGCGCTGGCGCGACCCAGAAACCGGCGAGAAGGGTAAGGCCACTTCCTTCCAGCGGCGGGTTCCGAAGACTCCACAAAGAATCGTTGCTACACCCACGCACGATGCGAAAGCTCATTTTTCCTCGTGACTTCCCCGTTGCCGCGCGGCATAATAATGATCTATCCCGCCGGCTTGGCTCTTCTGCCCTCGATTGGTGCTTCCCATGCGCTTGGTCACTCTCGTCGCGGTGCTCGCTCTCGGTGCTTCCACTGCCTCGGCTGCCGAGCCGGATTACACTCTGTTCGAAAATAAGATCCGCCCGATCCTCGTGGAGCAGTGCCAGAGTTGCCACAGCGAAGCCGCGGCCAAAGCCGGTAAGCTGAAGGGCAACCTCAAACTCGACACCCGCGCCGGCGTCCTCAAAGGGGGCGACAACGGTGCCGCCCTCGTGCCGGGAAAACCGGGCGAGAGCTTGCTGCTGAAGACGCTGAAGTACGAAGGCGACATCCAGATGCCGCCGACGGGCAAGCTCGACGCGAAGATTATCGCCGATTTCGAGAAGTGGATCGCGGCCGGTGCGCCCGACCCCCGCGTCGGCAAGGAAGTCGCGAGCGTCGGGATCGACCTCGCTAAGGGGCGGGAGTTCTGGGCGTTCCGCGCCCCGCAGATGCACAAAGCCCCCGCGACCACGAATGTGTGGGCCAAGACCGACCTCGACAAATTCATCCTCGCCAAGCTCCCCGAGAAGGGCTTGAAGCCGGTCGCGCCCGCCGACAAACGGACGCTGCTCCGCCGGGTCACGCTCGACCTCACCGGACTGCCCCCGACGCCGGACGATGTCGAAGCCTTCGAGAAAGATGCTTCGCCGGACGCCTTCGCCAAAGTCGTCGATCGGTTGTTGAAGTCGAAGGCTTACGGCGAGCGCTGGGCGCGGATGTGGCTCGATGTGGCCCGCTACTCCGAGGATCAAGCCCACAACTTCGCGAACAAGCCGAAGACGAACGCCTTTCGCTACCGCGATTGGGTCATCGACGCCTTCAACGCCGACATGCCCTACGACCAATTCGCGAAGCTGCAAATCGCCGGCGACCTGATGGCCACCGAAGGACTGGATCCGACGACGAAGCTCGCGGGCCTCGGTTTCTTCGGCTTGGGCGCCGAGTTCTACCGCGACGCCGGCTGCGCTCCGAAGGCCGACGCCGACGAACTCGACGACCGCGTCGACACCCTCACCCGCGGCTTCCTCGGCCTGACCGTGGCCTGCGCCCGCTGCCACGATCACAAGTTCGACCCGATCCCGCAGAAGGACTACTACTCGCTGGCGGGCATCTTCAACGGTGCCAAACTCACGAGCGCGCCGTTGGCATCGCCGGCGATCGCCAAAGCTTACGACGAAGGGCAGAAGAGCGTGAAGGATGCCGACGACAAGTTCAAAGCGGCCCTCGCCGGGGCGTCGAAAGCCGCCGTGGCCGCTGCGGCACCGGACGCCGCCAAGTACCTTGTCGCGGCTCAAGCGATTCTCGCGGACAAGAAGAAGACGAAGGGCCTGCCGGACGAACTCGCCAAGAAAGAAAAGCTCGACCGCTACTTCCTCGACCGCTGGGTGAAGGCGTTGGAAGCCTCCGCGACTGCCAAGCCGCTGGCACCGCTGAAGGACTTCGCTCAACTGAAGCCCGACCTCGACGGCTTGACCAAGAAGATGGCCGACGCGGTGAAGGCAATGCAAGGCGGCAAGCCGACGCCCGAACAGGCCGTGTTCGTCAAGGCGTTCCTCACCGACGGGGCGGCGCCGTTCTTCGTGCCACCCGCCGAGGCGGAGAAAGTGCAGATCGACGACGCCGGCAGAACGAAGGTCGCAGAGCTGCGGACGAAGCTCGACGGCGCGAAGAAAGCGGCCCCGCCCGCGCCCGAAACCGCCTCGGTGATCACCGGCCCCGGCAACGCCATGAAGATTTTTATCCGCGGCAACCCGGCGGTGTTCGGCGACCTCGCCCCGAAAGGATCCCTCCAAGTCATCGGCACCCCGGCTCCGGCGAAAGACTACACGCGGCTCGACCTCGCCAATTCCATCGCGGCGAAGTCCAATCCCCTGACGGCCCGTGTCATCGTCAACCGCATTTGGCAGGGGCACTTCGGCCGGGGCTTGGTGAACACGCCGAGCAACTTCGGCAAACTCGGCGGGCCGCCGTCGCACCCGGAACTGCTCGACACCCTCGCCGTCGGCTTCATGGACAACGGTTGGAGCTTGAAATGGCTGCATCGGCAGATCGCGCTGAGCGCCACGTACCAACTGGCCAGCACCAACGACCCGGCGAATGCGGCCATCGACGGCGACAACACGTACTTGTGGAAAGCGGCCCGGCACCGGCTCGACATCGAACAATGGCGAGATGGGTTGCTCAGCGTGGCCGGGCATTTGGAGACGACCGCCGGCGGGCCGACGTACGACCTCCGCGATGCCAACAACAAACGCCGCACGGTCTACGCGCGCATCAGCCGGCACGAACTCGACGGCCTGCTGCGTCTGTTCGACTTCCCCGATGCCAACGTGACGGCCGACAAACGCACGACCACCACGGCACCCCAGCAGCAATTGTTCGCGCTGAACTCGGAGTTCATGGCGATCCAAGCGAAAGCCTTCGCCGTCCGAATCGAGAAAGCCGCGACAGGGGACGAGGACCGCGTGAAAGCGGCCTATCGCATCGCCTACCAGCGGAGCCCGAGCGACAAGGAGTTGTCATTGGGTGTGAAGTTCACGTCGGCGAAGCCGAACCCGACCGACAAACTGACGCGCTGGCAGCAGTACGCCCAGATCCTGCTGGCGAGCAACGAATTGATGTACGTGGATTGAGTGGGAAACGTCGATCCGGTCTTCGCCCCAAAGGGGCCGCCGTTCATAGCCCAGGGCGCAAGCCTAGGAACGGGATGGGTTTGTTCTTCGCTCCAACGGGGTCGCCGTGTAGGAGATCAACCGTGCCGCAATCGCTCACTCAACTGTAGGGGCGAAGAGAGATTCGCCGAACACCCGACACCCGACACCCGCACTCAACACCGAATACGGAACCAAAACGATGACCCCCTTCGCATTCAACCGCCGCCAAATGCTCGCCCGTACCGGGACCGGTTTCGGCATGCTCGGCCTTGCGGGAATCCTCGCCCAAGAGTCACAGGCCGCGCCGGTGGCCGTATCCGGGTCGCCGCTGGCGGTGAAGGCGCCGCACTTCCCCGCTAAGGCGAAGCGCGTCATCCACCTC
>JBBRUN010000332.1:0-6461 GCA_038247765.1 Gemmatales bacterium
CGCGTCCTCGCCGGACTTCGCCGCGAGGATCTCTTCACAGTGGTCCACGATCAATTCCTCACCGACACCGCGAGCTACGCCGATATCGTGCTCCCCGCAACCACGCAGTTCGAGCACTTCGACATCCACAACAGCTACGGGCACTTGTACGTGCAAGTGAACCACCCCGCGATTGCTCCGTTGGGCGAAGCGAAGCCGAATACGGAGGTATTCCGCTTGTTGGCCCAAGCGATGGGTTTCGAAGACGAGTTGTGGACCATGACCGATGTGGAGATGGCACGGCGGGCGTTTGAAGGCCGTACCCAGGAAGAAAAGTTTTCCGGGATCACCTTCGACAGCTTGATGGCCGACGGCGCCAAACGGCTGAACGTCCCCGAGAATTGGGCACCCTTCGCCGAAGGGAACTTCCCGACGCCCTCGGGCAAGTGCGAACTCTATTCGCCGGGCGAAGCCGCAGCGGGTCGCGATCCGCTGCCCCATTACATCCCTCCGCATGAAGATCCGCAGACGAAGCCGGCACTCGCCGCGAAGTACCCGCTGCAAATGATCACGCCGCCAAGCCCTGCGTTTTTGAATTCGTCGTTCGTCAACGTCGATGTCCTGCGCAAGAAAGCAGGGGAACCGAGGATCGAGATGAGCGTTGTCGATGCCGGCGCACGATCCATAGCCGCTGGAGATGCCGTCAGAATCTTCAACGACAGGGGCAGTTTCCGGGCGAAGGCGGTCGTCGGCGATTCGGTGAAACCGGGGGTCGTGGTCGCTTACGGTATCTGGTGGAACAAGTACACCGAAGGCGGCGCCAACTGCAACGCGATCACGAGTACCGCCCTCACGGATCAAGGCGGCGGGGCGACGTTTTTCGATAATCTGGTCGAGGTGGAACTGGTCGGATCGCGAAAATAGTCTGAAAAAATGGCCCGATTGTGCGATCCCGCGATTGGCCCTTGCGCGAATCGCTGCTAGGCTGACTCCATCCAATCATGATCTCCGCTCAGCCGAGACCGCACGCGCATGAGTTTACCGCAGCAAACCGTCGCCCTGTTGCAAGCCGCCCGCGACCTCGTCAAGGGGCTGCCCGCCGACGGCGTGCTCATCGTCACCGAGACAAGCCTCGACTGGGACGAAGTCGAACGCCACCTGGTCGGCTGCCGGTTGTTCGTCGCGGCCGAGAACCCCTCGCTCACGCGCCAACTGCGCGACAACGACCTCTGGCACGTCATCGAACTCGACACCGAATTGCAAGCCACCCACGAGCGCATGAGCAACGCGCTCCTGTACGCCGTGACGAACGACCTCCTGCAATCGGGGGCCCACGTCGTCGTGCTGTACAACGGCATTTCGACGTTCGAAGACGCCCCCGAACCGGTCGATAGCCTCAGCGTCATCCACATCGGCGAACACCTCGAGCCAATGACGAACCAAGACTTGCGCACCCTCGGCAAGTCGGTCGAACTCGACGTGCTGCGGGCCGTGGTCGATCTCGCCAAAGAAATCGGCCGCGAAGGCCGTGAAGGTCAACCGGTCGGCACGATCCTCGTCGTCGGCGACACGCGCAAGGTGCAGCAGGTTTCGCGCTTCCTCAACTTCAACCCCTTCCGCGGCTACACCCGCGACGAGCGCGACACTCGCGATAAACGCGTTCGCGAACAGATCAAAGAAATCGCCAAGCTCGACGGGGCGATCCTTATCGGCCGCGACGGCATCGC
This sequence comes from Gemmatales bacterium, assembly GCA_038247765.1. Lineage (GTDB taxonomy): Bacteria > Planctomycetota > Planctomycetia > Gemmatales > Gemmataceae > JALHQU01. Next base: position 1,707 of record JBBRUN010000332.1, read on the forward strand.
CGAAGCGGCCTGCGTCTACCTCGACGTACCGACCGACGGCATCGGCCTCAGCAAAGGCCTCGGTAGCCGGCACCTCGCGGCCGCCGGGATCAGCAAGCACACGAAGGCTATCGCCTTCTGCATCAGCCAATCGTCGGGCACGGTGCGGGTCTTTCAGGGCGGCGAGTTGAAACTGCACATCGAGCCGTTGGCCCGGCCGCACGTCTGGCAACCGCTGCGTATGGAAGGCAGCGACGACGATGCCGGCGGGGCGTGACCCGCAGGAGGTTCAACAGCGCGATACGGCTAACGCGGGTGAATCTTTCGTGAGCGGGGCGACCCGAATCTCGACTTGTTGACCGAGAATGTTGAGGAATTTGAAGAGCCGATCGAGCGAGAAGCCCGTGGTTTGACCGCGCAGTAATGCGGTCAATCGGATCGGATCGACTTTGAGAATTTTGGACGCGTTGCCGTGGGAAAGCTTGCGGTCGGCGATGAGGTCGCGGATTTGCAGAATCAGGTTGGCTTTGGCGAGCGCCAACTCCGGGTTGGGTAGACCCAAATCCGCAAAGATGTTACCGCAACTTTCGGTGACTTCAATCCGCTCTTCCACCTGACGACTCTTCAATGGCTTCTTGATGTTCGACATATTGCCTCGCCGCTTCTTTCAACCGGGCTTTGATGAGTGCGATGTCGCGCGGCGGTGTTTTGGTACCCGACTTCGACTTCTTCTGAAACACGTGGAGTACGAACACGAAACCCGCGAACTTCACCGTGTAGACAGCTCGGTAAGCGCTGCCGTGACGATCCTCGATCAAGTTCCAGTATCCCGCTGCCGCCGAATCCGTGCAAAACTTTGGCAGCCGGGTGCGTCCGTCCCAACTGAGCTTCCCACACCGCTTGACCGAACATGCCTCTCACTTCGGGCGGTAGTTGTCGTAGGTCTTTTTGACTGGACCCTACGAATCGACACACATCTTGTTTGAGTGCCGACTTGTTCGCGCTCATCTGTGCAATTATGCCGCGCACCGGTATCCCTCGGCAAGGCGAAACTTCGGACCCATGCGCTCATCGTGAGCCCGAACGTTGCCCGAGCGGGATAGCACATTGCGAATAGTCGGAAATTTTCACATCCGGGCGCATCGCTCCCACTGCCCTTTTCCTCAGCGTGCCCAACGGTTCCGCTTGCCGGAGCGTTGCACTTCTGGCAAGCTAGTGCCATCGCACGACCACGAACCACCGCCCGCGAGACCTCCGAATGGAAGCCGTCCAAAGTTTCTACACGAAGGAATGGTTCTTCGCGATCCCCATGACGCTGATGACGTTTATCGCTTTCGCGCTCGTGATCTGGCGCTGGCTGCTGAACCTCAACAGCAACTCGAACCTCGACCTGCTCTTGGCCGATGTGCAGTTGAACTTGAAGCAGAAAGGCCCGAAGGCCGCGCTGAACTTCTGCCGCGAAGAGAAGGGGCTGATCCCGAGTCTGCTGTACGTGGCGGGCCTCGAAGCGGCGGAACAGGGGGTCGCCGCGATGCGGCGGAGCATGGCCAGCGCCGTCGAACTCGAAATCCTGCCTCGGTTGAATTTCTTGCTGGCTCCGATCCTCGCCATCGCCAAGATCAGCACGATGGTCGGCCTGCTCGGTACCGTCATCTCGATGATCAACACCTTCAACAAAATCTCGTCCGACTCGGGCAACCCCGGCGGCGTCACCAGTTCGGCCGGATCGATCGGCCTCGCGCTGTTCGCCACCGCGCTCGGCCTGCTCACGGCCATCCCGCTCGTGTTTTTTCATGTGCTTTTCAAAGCGTGGATCGTGAAGTTCGAAACGAAGATGAAGGTCGCCAGCCAGAAGTTGATCACGCTGGTGCTGCACGTGAAGAACAATCCGGACGATCTCGACGATGCCGAAGAAGTCGATGACGACAAGGCCCCGAAGCAGCGTGGCGCGAAGGTGCGGTGATCGTTTTCGACAGCGCCACACGAGGCTCACGCATGGCAGCGCGCGGAGAATCTTTCGACGTCTTCTTGGTCGTCGCCGACACCGTGTACAAGGGCGTGCCTTACCACGTCGTGTGCGGGTGGGCTGAGCAAGGCCGCGCGAATGCCGACGACAAACTCCGCCCGGCCGGATCCACCGCCCCGTGGATGCGCTTCGGGGATCACCCGATGGTCTCGGACTTTCTCCCGCGCAAACCCCGCACCGCAACGGTTCCCCAACCGGGGCTCGGCCTGCCGGTGGCGTCGGTGGCACCGAGTTCGCTCTACCCGGAGGAACCGGCCCACGCCATCGAAATGGATCGCTGGAAGAAGACTCCCGAAGATGACGACGACGACGTCGACATGATCCCGCTCATCGACGTCAGCTTGGTGCTCCTGATTTTCTTCATGCTCACCACGGCGGTGTCGTCGCAGTCGCCGGTGCGGGTGCCGGGGATGAAGAATGCCGGGAAACTCAGCAAAGACCCCGACGCCCTGACGATCTACCTCGACAAACGCGCGGGCGGCGACATTTACTACGGCGTCGGCATCGGCGCCAGCGGACCCACGAAAGACAACAACAACCTCCGCTCCGTCGGGGAGTTGTCGGACCGGCTCGATACGATCCTGCAATCGGCGTCGCGCCCGCCGGAGGTGCGGATCGCGTGCCACGTCGAATTGCAGCGGGCCTACGTGAAGCAAGTGGCCCAAGACTTGGAGAAGCGCCGCGGCAAAGGCACCATCGCCTTCTACGCCGCCGAAGTCAACGAGCTGAAGAAATGACACCCTCCCCGAATTGGCAAGTCCGGCACCTCGGCATGCCCGAGGGGCAACCGCTCGAGAACGCGGAGCGCGTCCTCGAAGGCCTGCGCGATGGCGATTGGGATCCATCGGACGACGTGCGCGGGCCGGGGGAAATCGATTGGCGGCAGATCGAAGATCACCCGCACTTCGCGGACGCCGTCGCCGAGATGGGCCCGCCGCCGCCGGAGCCGCCCGACGAATCCCGGCTCGACATGAACCCGATGATCGACGTGGCACTCGTGCTGCTGATCTTTTTCATCCTCACCGCGACCTACACTTCGCTGCGGCGCTCCATCGAACTGCCGCCGGCCCCGACGGACGAAGGGGCCGCGAAGCAAGTGGCGAAGAAAGAGGACATCCAAGACCGCGTCTTCCGGGTCAAGGTGAACCTCGGCACCGACGGTGCGACGATCATCAAGATCGAAGATCGCGCCGTGGCGCTGGCCGACATCGACCGCGAGTTCAAGGATCACGTCCGGAATACTGGCCGCAAAGAAATGCACCTGACGGTGGCCGACGATGTGCCCTGGGGAACGGAAGCGAAGATTTACGACGCCGCCCGCGGGGCGGAGATCCACCAGATCTATTGGCCGAAGGGGAAGTAACAGGAGCCGGCTCGCGTGAGCGGCCGGTGTTGCGGAAGAGTCTCCGACCGTTCACGCGGCTGGCTCGCCTTATTAGCGCTTCAACTTCTGCGATGCCACAACGACCTGCGATGAGCCACCGCGGACCGTGACTTCGAATACCGTCTCTTCGATCTGCTCGGGTTGTTTGTTGCCGTAGGCGACTTCCAACCGCGACAGTTCCCCTTCCAAATCTTTGGGGAAGAAGGCCCAGAACGAGGCCGGGGTGAAGTTCAAATTCAACGCGCTCGACACTTCCGTCACGGACGTCTTCTTGTAATCGCAGAACTGGATCTGCCCGGCGAGCTTCGTCCATTCCTTCTCTTCGACGTACGTCCCCGGCTTCGGGTTGATGAGGTCGCGGAAGACGTAGGCCGTCTTGCCGTCGGGCGGGATCGGCACCACGACCACGGCTTTGAGGGCCGCGAGTTGGTCGAGGTAATCCCGACCGCTGCGGGTGCTGAAGCGCATGACCCAGCGCATGGAGCGCGCCCGTGTGGCGCTGGCGCCGGTGCCGCCGGGGCCGGTGCCTTTGCTGTCGTCACCGCTGCCGGGGCCTCCGGGCGTGCCGCGCTGCGAGCCGATGCCCGTGAGTTTGTCGATGACCGATTTGTCGAAGGTCGAATACTCCGCCGCTTTGTTCATCGACAGCGGCGTGAAGGCGTTCGGGTCTTCGATCTGCAACTTCTCGTTGATGTCCTTTTGGATTTCCGGAATCGCTTCGGGGTGGGGGAGCGTTTGCGTATCTTTTTCCGTCGGCGGCGTGAAGCCGATGGCGATGGGGTCGGGTTGACCGCCGCCCCCCTCGGAGCCGGCGCCCTCGTCGTCGAACCCTTGGTCGGTCAGCGCGATCGGGACGGAGCCTTGCTGTTCTTCACGGGTCGCGGCGAAGTAGATCCCGAGGATCAGGAAGAATAGACCGGCCATGATGAGCGCGGACGTCGTGAACGAGATCGGCATCTCGAAACGTGACGAGTGCGTCTGCCAAAAGGTCGCGTCGCCCGGTTCGGTATCGTCCGCTTCGGTATCGTCGAGGTCGTCTTCGAATTCATCGTCGAGATCGCGGCTCATCGTTCGGCTCCTGGCGGTTGTGGTTCCGCAGGGTGTAACTTACCCGATCCTGGCGGCGTTTGCAAAGGTCGGTCGATTTCAACCGACATTCCCCCAGAGCGGGTCGGAGCAGGACTATTTTTCCATCCGCGTGGCACAGCATCTGCAACTCGACATGCCCGTTCGCGCTTTCACCCATTCTCAATCGCACGGGGTACTCCACATGGTGGCCAACAAAGTTTGCACGACCACGGTCGGCATTTTCAACACGCGGGAAGCCGCGAATCTCGCGATCTCGGAATTGCGCCAGTCGGGCTAC
>JBBRUN010000333.1:0-6460 GCA_038247765.1 Gemmatales bacterium
CACCCTGAGCGACCAGCACGCCGCCACGGTAGCACTGGACCACACGCTTCGCGTCTGGACGCTGAAGAACTACGCGGAGTTGGCGACCTTGCAGGGCCACTCGAAAACCATTACTGCCATCTCTGCGAGCGCGAAAGGCGACATCTTCGCCACGGCTTCCGAAGACGGCACCGTTCGGCTGTGGAAAGCACCGTGATGTCCACGCCCGAAGGCGACTCGGCCACAAGCACGCAACCCGATTGCGAAACTCAGCCCGGCGTACCGGAGCAGCCGTCCACAAGTTCGGCGGCGGTGGCCAGTTCCACCCCGAGCGGGGCCGCGTTGATCGCGTCTTCGAGGTCTTGAAGATCCCCAAACTCGCCGCCACGCACCGGGTTCTCCAGCACCATCTCGATCAGCAGCCGAACTTCATGACGGAGCCGCTCCCGGTGGGCGGCGTCCGCGATCTTTCGAGTGCGGGCGAGGCCGAGAATTGCGGAGCCGCCGCGCCACTCGGTGGCCAGCAGGACGGCACGGATGCCAAGTTCCGGTGAGTAGGGCGGCGAGACGCGCATCACCTGCCAGGCGCGGTTCCGGCCCAGCCACGCCAGGATGTCTTGAGCGTCCTGTCCCGCGTACAGGCGGAACAGCGACGTGCGAACCCCGCGTCGGCGGGTGAAGTTCGGCTGCGGCTTCGGCCCATCGATGTACAGCCGCACCTGATCGCCGATGCGCTCATATCCGCAAACAGAAGGGAAGATTTCCCACAGGTTCATGGCTTCTCCTGCTCCTCGACTCCACCCGTGAAGTGACCTCCCATGTACACGCCTAGGATCAACAACGTCTCGGAAAGCCCGGCGGGACGTGTGAAGTTATAGAACGAGCGAGTCGGTCGAGCCGGGCGTGAAGGGGGAAGTCTGCACTGGGCCGGTCGCATCGGAACGGGCCACACCGTCGTCGGGTATGACGTGTGTGAGATGCTGGAACGGGCCGACTTGAACGTCAACGCCGTCACCGGGTTGAAGGGCGGTTTGACGGGTGGCTTCACCGCCCCCTTTTGACAGGTTGACCGCCGAGGAAATACCGCTCACGGCACCGCGTTCGCCCGTGACGGCCCCTTCGCTCATCTGCGAGAGGCTATTACCCGGAACGTGGCCACACTATTACCGCAAGAACTGTATCCGTGCCGCCTGACGAAGGCCAACGCATCGGAGGGAGGGCCGCAACGCCATATGGCGCAAGCTATTACGAGCAGTCAGCGAATGCCACGAAGGGTGCTATTAAATTGCATTTTGCCGTACTAGTGGTAATGATTCTATGAAGCTGAGGAGAGCCGAACGCATTGCAGCGTGGGGGTTGACGCCTGACCAGCCGGAACGACATTTTGGACCAGCAAATTGCGGAGGCAACGTAAACGCGATCCGCTACTGCTTGACGACTTTCAGTTTCCTTGACCCGCCAGTCGATCCGCCAACCGTCCCTTGCTAATAGGAATCCACACTTCTGAAAGCTCTGTCGCAAATTATTAGCGGTCGAATCTCGTAGCAAAAAACCCTGGACCCCGGTTCCATACCCGGCAGCCTCGACAGCCTGTTCGCCCCTGTTCTTTCTTGTTACAAAAGCATCTCCAGCCACAGGTTCCGGCTATTAGCCGGCGGCTGAAGAAGTGGGGGAATCATCGCTGTCAAAACTGGGCGCGACCCCGAAAATTCAGGTTGGCATAACGCGAACCTATTAACTCGATGGCGTCTACCCCGACCTCGGCGAATGACTTGGCCGATGACGCCGGCGTGAGGCGTCGTACTTCCCGCATCCGTCAACTCCACGTCTTTCACTTCAAGGGCCGTCACGGACGAGCCTCGGGCCTCATTTCGCTCGAATGGGTGGCCTCGCAAGACCCCGGTGCTGCGTTTCGGTAAGACAGGGGTGCGGTCGGAGTGGAGTGGCAACCTGAGCTTCCCATGCAAACAAGACGTATTTCGAGCATCAAGGTCGGCGTCCGGCACCGTAAAGACTTGGGCGACATCGAGAAGCTTGCCGAGTCTCTGGACGCCCTCGGCCTGCTTCACCCCGTCGTCATCGACGCCCAGAATCGCCTGATCGCCGGCCAACGGCGGTTGGAGGCGGCGAAACTGCTGAAGTGGAAGACGGTCCCCGTCACGGTCATTGACCTTCAGGCCGTGACGCTCGGGGAGTTCGCCGAAAACGCCTGCCGCAAGGATTTCACGCCCTCTGAGATCGCCGCCATCGCCAAGGTTATCAGGCCGATGGAGGAGGAGAGGTCGCGTCGTCGGCGGCTCCACGGGCTGCGGAATCAGGATGTCGAGGTGGAAGATTGCCACGACGAGGGTAAGACCCGCGACATCGTGGCGCGATTCACCGGGATCTCTGGCCGCACGCTCGACAAGATCACCGCCGTTGTCGATGCCGCCGAGGAAGACCCCGCCGTCTTCGGCCACCTCAAGGACGAGATGGACGCCGAACCACGCTCGGCGAATCGGTGCTACCAGAAGCTGAAGGCGATTCGCCAGCGGCAGATCGCCCAGAAGGAGAAGATCGAGCCGGTAGATGCCGGGACGTTCAAGCTGAGGGAGAACGAAATTATCTGCGGGGACTGCCGGGAGATCCTGCCCCAGATCAAGAGCAACACCTTCCACGCTGTGATCACGGACCCGACCTTCGGCATCGGCCACACCTACAACGGCACGAAAGAGGCGACCGACGACCCGGCCAGCTACTGGCTCTGGTTCGAGCCGATCTACCGGGAGATGCTGCGGGTGTTGAAGCCGGGGGGCTTCTGCGCGATCTTCCAGGGAGGCCGCTACATGCGGCACTTCTGGGACTGGTTCGGGGACCAAGATTTCATCGTCTACGCGGCTTGCCGTGAGCCGGGGGCGGGATGGAAGGGCGGTCAGCCAATTGCCTGCTGCTGGTCGCCGGTGGTCATGTTCTTCAAAGGTGGCCGTCCGGCGTACCGCTCGACGGAGTTCACCAGGGCGAGGAACTGGTTCGCCTCGCACTCGCACTTCGATGATTTGGCCAAGACCCACCCATGCCCCGAGCCGCTCGATCAGTGCGAGGAGATCGTCCGGTCGTTCACCTGCGAGGGATCGCTTGTAGGAGATTTTTTCGCAGGAGTAGGCTCGATCCCAATCGCCTGCGCGAAGCTCAAAAGACGATTCCTTGGCGTTGAACTCGACCCTGAGTACGTCAGCATCGCAAGGAAGCGGTTGAAGGTACGCGCGAAGCAGTGAAATATCCCCTATGGGATCAGCCATGTGCGCACCGCTCCCACTCGCAGGCCGTGAGCGGGGATGGACGCCGTCCGATTGGTCGAAGACGTACAGCTTATGGGGGCGAACGGCGGCTCACAGTGCCGCCGTTCGCCCAATAACGGTGGCCGTCCTCGCCCGTCAATTCACGTCCCGCCGGAATTCTGTACGTTGCCATCCGCTGTTCACAGTTGTCTAATTCCCTACGGACAGATCAGAAGTTCACTTTTCTTCGCCGCCGTCTTCAGACCAGTCTTCTGATTCTTCAGGTGTTTAATGCTACATTTGACCTCGACACTATCGATTGTGGCCCAGGCATACATCCTGCGAATCTCGGGGCAGTCGTCGTAAGACAACACCCAGGCATGCTTGGTGCTTCTCAACAACCCGGCCAGTCGCTCATGGTCGCTAACGGTAAAGCTATGCAGGTACAGATTTGGGCCTTGTACGAAGTACGGCGGGTCGAGATACAGCACACACTCTCGGCTGGTGTCTGAAATCACTTCTGAGAAGTCGAGGCTTGTGCAGCGTCGGTCGTGAACGGAGATTGCCGCGAACTGGTTGTGAATCTTGCGTACCTTGTTGCAAAGCACGCTCGGCGTCCAACGGGAATGCACTTTGTAGTTCGAGGCCTGTTTCGCACCGCCCAGAGGACCACCGGACTTTGCTCCTAGCCCAGAATAGGACGTTTGGTGGGCGACCAGTTTTTTGAAGCCAAGATCGACAACTCTGGCCCTTTGCCTGGGCATCTTTTCGTTGCCCAACAACTCGGCTCGGATCGAAAAAAAGGCATCGACAGTCGGCGTGAACCTACGAACTCGCTCCATGAGATCTTCGGGGTATCGAATCATTGCGGTCCAGAAGCTTGCAATCCCAGAGTCCGCATCGTTAATCCAGATGCTCGACAGGTGCTGATCGGCAAGTAGTTTCAGCCCAATTCGTCCGCTGCCGAAAAACGGCTCCCGATATTCCTTTCCACTCAGACACGGGAGACGCTTGATAATTTCGCTTTGCAGCTTCGCCTTGCCACCCGGATACCGGAAAAAATCAAGATCCCAGGGCTGCTCTGCGCTAATTGGAGGCACCCACTGATCGAAGGCATCCGTCGAGATCCGCGCAGATCCATTCAAGGCGTCCAGCGTGGGAAGCCCCTGCCTGATCCACCGTGTTACTTGCCCCACGGATACTCGGGCGAACTCGGCCAACTCTGCCTCAGAGAATGTTTTCATTCCGTGCAGAATCGCCTTCCCAAGCCAGGGGTCGTCTAGGCTACGAAGGTCTTCCCAGATCCGCCTCTTGCGAGGACGGCATTTTGTCGCTGGCCAGGTATTACTCTGGCTTCTCGACGGCGTTTGATGTCGGGTGTGGTCTTCGTGTTCCATGTCCACTTGAGATCTCCTTGAATCGGAAAGCCTGACGTTGCCGCATCGACGCTGACTTGCTTCGCTCAGAAGTTCGGGATTCATCGTTCATGGGCGTGTAACGACTTCCTTGGCCCATCGGCACGTTAGGGGCGACCCTGGTACACGCCGCCGAGCGGCGTGTCTCGGAAGTCGCAACGGGTTGCTCAGATCACCGGATCGACGTGGATGCCGAACCGGTGGGCGATGTCGTTGACCCGCTTGTTCCAGTAGCGGTGCCGTTCGGCGTCACCGTCTTGCCACGCCGCTTGTTCGCGCTCCACCAGTTCGCACAATTTCAGGACTTTCGGGGACGGGTGGAGGGGGCGGTAGCGACCGATGAGGCCGATCTCGCCCGTGGCCATGAACTGCTGGTGAACAGCGTCGTCAGGGATGAACCGTGAGGGCAGCCGCAGTACGCCGATTTGATTACCGCACAGCACGCCCTGCGGGGTGATCTCCCACAGCACACCGTCAGGCGACTCCCAGACGCAGTGGCCCGCCTGATTCTCGATCAGGCCACCGACCTCGGGCAGGCAACGCCACCCCCAGACGGCCCTGCCGCCCTCACGGGCGATTTGTTGGGGAACGTTGAGGAAGCACAGGTTGAGTTCGCCGCCAACTTCGTGGTACGGCAATTCGAGAACGTGATCCGATGTGCGCATAGCAGCCCCTTGTGAGAAGGAGCTTGCTGCGGCAAAAAGTGAGCAGACGTGTCCGCTCGGCATCCGAGGCAAGCAGTTGTCAGTCGCCGAAAGAGTAACAGTTTTCCGAAGTGTTGAGAAGCGAAGATCGACCGCTTTTCGCTGGATTTCCAGCACGTTCTACCGTCCTCGCACGTCTTCATTCGTATTCGCCCAATGACGGTGGCCGTCTTCGCTCGTCAACTCACGTCAAGCAGGAAGACGGAGCGACGACTTCGACCTGAACTCGATGTCGTCATCCGTCAACGGCGTTCCACATTGACGGATGAGCGAGACGGAGCCGTCGCGGATGAACAGTTGAGATCCCCGTCTTTCCACTTCATTCCCCTTGCTCGTCGGGTGCGTCATCCGATTGCACCGGGCATGCTTTCACGACCCACTTCAGGGTGCCATCCTCATCGGTGAAGTCGATCTGAAGGTCGCAATCTGGATATTGCGAGGCAACTTGCCGAAGGCCCATTGCGAATTCAAACGCCTCTTCACGGGAAAACGCAACCGTCCAGTCGTCACCATCTGCGTTGATTGGCCCCATCGTCGTCTCTCCAGTGGTTTGGTGATGTTCCGATTCAAAAGTGGTGTCTTGGTTTCGCGTCTTCACCCGTCAACGCACTTCACGCCGGAAGACTGAGCGACGACTTCAACTCGTACTCGATGTCGTCATCCTCCATCGGCATCCGTGCGGTCATGATTCGCGGGCGGACAAGTGGGTCGCCGACCTTCGTGTCGGCCACACGCTGCCGGGCTTCAACGACCGCGTTCGCGTCGATGTCCGTCGTGACGCATTTCCGCTTCAGCCGCTTGCAGACGGATGCGGTAGTCCCGCTGCCGCAGAAGGCGTCTAAGCACAGATCGCCCTCTTTGGTGAACCGGCGGATCATGACTTCGGCTTCCAGTTCCGGCTGCTGGTAGCAGAACCGCTTCTTCTCCTTGGGAGCGGTGATGACATCCACCGTCCAATCCGTGGGCTGGTAAGGTCCGTTGCTGTAGACCAGCAGCGGCTTCCAGCCCGAGCGGATGTGCCGGTCATGAATGCTGGTTTTCTGACCGTCGAAGACCGTGGCAAACTGCCAGACGTACTTGAGGTGCTGCCCGAGCATCTGCACGA
>JBBRUN010000334.1:0-6454 GCA_038247765.1 Gemmatales bacterium
GAGTCTTCTTGGCTTCCTTAGGCACCGGCGCTGCGAGCGCGGAAGCTCCGAGACCAGCGAGAGCGAGGATTGCGATTCGTGCCGGATTCATTTGTCGGATCTTTTCCAGATGAAGCAGTGGTTGCCGTTGCCGCCTTTGAAGTCCTTCGGAGCCGCGGCGTTCTGTTGGGCGTGGCACCACCACAATCGGCCGTCGTCGATCTTGAAGATCCCCGGAGTCGTGGAAGTTTCCGATTGCGCATCGATCCGCATCGGCTTGGCTTCGAAATCCCAAACGACCGCGACCCGGTTGTACCCGGCGCCGCTCGTCGTCGCGGTCGAAAGCTTGTCCCCGTCGATGGTCAGCGTGAAGCCGGCGAAGTCCCCGGTTTGCACCTGCTGCCCGCCCCCGCTGTCGAGCGAGACGATGCACCACTTCCCCTGCAACTGTTCGAGTTTCGTCTTCCGGAGTTCCTTGGGCACCGGCGCGGCCCAAGCCGGGATCGAGAGCGCGGCGAGGGCGAGCAATGTGCGCATGGCGGGCCTCGGGAAGTCGGGAAATATGCATTCTACGTTACCGGATCTCGGCGAGTCATGCGAGGGAGGTCGCTGGCGGGCCGTTACGCCGTCGATACCATTTCCACACCCCCCGCATTTTTTGAGGAGCGACCATGGCATTGGAAGGCATCATCCCGCCGCTCGTCACGCCGATGCTCGCCGACGAATCGATCGATCTCCCCGGCTTGCGGGCGCACATCGATTTCCTGCTCGGTCACGGTGTCCACGGCATCTTCGTACTCGGCACCACCGGCGAATTCTACGCACTCGACGATGCCGAGAAACAAGCCGTCACGGCCGCGGCGGTCGAACACTGCCAGGGGCGCAGCCCGGTGTACGCCGGCACCGGCGCCGAGTCGCTGCGGGAGGTGCTGCGGCTGACGAAGATGGCCGAACGCGAAGGCGTGCGAGGCGTGTCGGTGATCACGCCGTACTTCATCAAGCCGAATCAGGCCGAGTTGTACGACCACTTCCGCCGCGTCGCCGAGAGCACGGGCGTGGATGTGGTGCTCTACAACAACCCCGCGACCTGCGGAGGCGTCAGCATCGAACCCGACACCGTCGCCAAACTCGCCGAGATCCCGAACATCGTCGGCATCAAGGATTCTTCCGGCGATTTGCAGAACACGCTCGAACTGATCCAGCGGACGCCGGCGAGCTTCAGCGTGCTGATGGGCCGCGATACGCTGCTGCTGCCAGCGCTGATGTTCGGCGCGAAAGGGGCAATCCCCGCGACGTGCAACATCGCCCCGGAGTTCTGCGTCGGCATTTACGAATCTTACCGGCGCGGGGACATCGAAGCCGCGCGGGCCTATCAACTGCGATTGTCGCCGGTCCGGATGACGCTGAGTTTGGCCACGGGCAACGGCGCCGTCAAGGAAGCCATGGATCTGTTGGGCCGCCCTGCCGGCCCGAACCGGCGACCGATTTCGCCGCTGCCGCCGGAGAAGGTGGACAAGTTGAAGGGCGTGTTGAAGGCGGCGGGACTACTCGAGTGAAGTAAAGGTTCACACCCCGTACAATCCGCCGAATTTCTCCTTCAAATATTCGACGTACGGCAGTGGCGATAATGCACGGCCCGTGGCGCGGGTGCAAAGCTCCTGGGCCCGGTAGCGCCGTCCGTGGCTGTGGATGTTGGCCTTCAACCACTCCCGGGGGCCACTGAAATCGCCGATGCGAATGGCGTCGTCCGCGTTCGGCATGGCCTGCTGCAACTGCGCCGCGAGCAAGTTGCCGAGGGTGTAGGTCGGGAAGTAGCCGATGCCGCCGAAGCTCCAGTGCACGTCTTGCAAGCATCCGTCGGCATCCGTCGTCGGCACGATGCCGAGGTAGTCGCGGTACTTGTCGTTCCATGCGCCGGGCAGATCGGCCGGGGTTAAGTCGCCGGTGATCAGCGCCAGTTCCAACTCGAAGCGCACCGCGATGTGCAGGTTGTAGGTCGCTTCGTCCGCTTCCACACGGATGAGCGACGGTTGCACGGCGTTGGTGGCGAACTCGAAGGCGTCGAGGTTCACATCGTCGAGGGTGCCGGGAAAGGCCTGTTTCATGCGCGGCAACATCCCTTGCCAGAAAGGGCGCGACCGGCCGACTTGGTTCTCCCAGAAGCGCGACTGGCTCTCGTGCACGCCCAAGCTGCAGTACATGCCACAGGGCGTGCCGAAGTGCTCGGCCGGTAGGTTCTGTTCGTACAGGCCGTGCCCGGTTTCGTGGAGTACGCCGAAGAAAGCTTCGTTGAACATCGCCGGGTTGTAGCGCGTCGTGATCCGGCAATCGCCCGGGCCGATGGTGCAGCAGAAGGGGTGCGCGGTGACATCGAGCCGGCCGGTGTTGAAGTCGAACCCGATGGCCGACGCGGCGGATTCGGCGAACCACTTCTGGCGGTCGGTCGGGTAGTCCCGCGTCAGGATCGTGCCGTCGGGTTGTTTCGAAGATTCACCGATGGCTTTCACGAGGGGCACCACGGCCGCCGTGAGTTGGGGGAAGAGAACTTTCAAGTCGGCGGTGGTGGCGCCGGGTTCGTATTCGTCGAGCAAGGCATCGTAGAGATGGGCGTGCTCCGCCGTGCGGACGATCGCCGCTTCTTCGCGTTTCAGTTTCAAAATCGTTTCGAGATGGGGTTGGAAAGTCGCGAATGAATTCGCCTTTCGCGCCTCGACCCAGGCTTCGTGGGCGATGGCCGTCACGCGCGCCAATTCTTCGACCAACCGGCTCGGCAGTTTCGTGGCGCGGTCGTAGCCGTGCGTCAACTCGCGGACGTTGGCCGCTTCCACGGTGCCTTCGGCGAATGCCCCGTTCAATGCGTTCAACCATTCCCCGAGCCGCGGGTGCGTCGCTTGGGCGTGGGTCAACTTCGCCAACAGCGCCAGTTGTTCGCCCCGGAATGCGGCCCCGCCCTTGGGCATGTAGGTCTGTTGATCCCAACCGAGCAAGGCCGAAAACGACTGCAGCGTGGCCAGCTCTTTGGAATGGGCGACGAGTTCGGAGTAAGCGTCGGCGTGAAGCATGGGGGTTGGCACCGGCGGTGGAAACGATGGGGGAATAGTAGGGAATGGTGGGCTGCGCGGGGGTCGGATCAGCCGCGGATTTTGCTCATATTTCTCTCGACACGCCGGCGGAGTATCGCTATCAGGCCCGCACGCAGAGCAAGGCACTCGGACCGAATTCGCGGATCGCACGGTTGGGGAACCGCACGATTCCGCGGGTCGGATTGCGTATCCCGGTTCGCCCCTTTGGGGCGCGCCGGGGATCTGCGCCGATGGCCGGAATTCTGCGGCGGGGGATTCGCCGATTCGTTCGGCGATCGACCGGTTTCCTTGGAGACCGGCGTGTCCGGGGACGATACTAGCGTAGCGGATGCCGCATACTTCCCGTTGGGCATCCGGGGGACAGCATTCGACGACATACGGGCGGTCTGCGCGAATGCGCAGTCGCCTACCGATTCGGGATTCGCGGGGGAACGGTACGGCGCAAGCCCGCCGTTGCGAATGTCGATTCCGTCGTCGGGCGCCGCTCATCAGGGAGGATCCGATGGTGACGCGTACGATCGAGCCAGATATCCAACAGGTTTGGAAAGACTACCGGGCCGACCCGCGCGTCGATCTCCGAAACCGACTGCTCGAAAATTACCTGCATTTGGTGAAGTACAACGCCGAGCGCATCTGGGCGCGCTTGCCGGACGGCGTCGATCTCGACGACCTCATCAGCGCTGGCACCTTCGGGCTGCTCGACGCCGTGGACGCCTTCGACCTCGAGCGTGGCGTCAAATTCGAAACGTATTGCGTGCCGCGGATCCGCGGCGCGATGCTCGACGAACTCCGCACCATGGACTGGGTGCCGCGCCTCGTGCGCAGCAAGCAGAGCAAAGTGTCTGCGGCCATGAAATCGCTCGAAGCGGCACTCGGTCGGCCGCCGACCCGCGAAGAACTCTGCGAGAAAATGGGCGTGCCCATGGAGCAGATCGAAGCGCTCGTTTCCGAAGCGTCGGCCGTCAACCTCGTCAGCTTGAACAAGAAGTGGTACGAGACCGACAGCTACAAAGACGTCCGCGAGATCGATGTCCTCGAAGACAAGAAGTCGGAAGACCCGACCAATCGTCTGCAAAACCGGGACTTGATGCGCCTGGTGACGCGCGGCCTCAACCGCAACGAGCGGCTCATCGTCATCCTCTACTACTACGAGGAGATGACCATGAAAGAGATCGGCGTCACGCTGAACCTCAGCGAATCGCGCGTCAGCCAGATGCACAGCAGCATCGTGGCCCGGCTCCAAGCCCAACTCGCCAAGCGCCGGCCGGAGTTCTCAAACTGACTCCATTTCGGATTGCGGATTTCCGATTGCGGAAGTATGAAGCGCCGCGTTGCGGATGCTTCATTCCGGAATCGGGAATCCGCAATTTGCTTTCGAGGAGCCACCCATGCGTCGCCTGATCGCACCCGCGGCGTTCGTCCTGCTGATCCTCGGACAGACCGGCTGCTCGACGATGAACAACACCGAGAAGGGCGTCGGCCTCGGCGGCCTGCTCGGCGCCGGCGTCGGTACGGCCATCGGCGCCGCGACCGGCAACCCCAAGACGGGAGCCGTCGTCGGCACCTTGGCCGGGGCGGGCCTCGGCGGCATCATCGGCAACGACGTCGATCGCACCGAGAAGAAACAAGCCGAAGCCAACGTGGCTGCGGCGTCGTACGCCTACGACCAAGCCCAACCGGGCCGCATCGACGAAATCGTTTTGATGGCCAAGAACGGCCAAAGCGAACGGGTCATCATCAATCACATCCACCAGAACCGCCTGCGCTTCGTGTTGACCGCCGTCGAGTTGAACGACTTGAAGGCGAACAGCGTGCCGGATGCGGTCATCGTCGAAATGCAGAATTCGACCCGCCGCGCCGTTGGGACTCCGCATCCGCGCCCGGTGATCGTCCACGAGGAAGTGATTTACCGCGAGCCGGTCTACATCCGCCGGGCACCGCCGCCCGTGATCTTCGTCGATCCGTACCACCCGCCCGGTTTTGGAATGCACTACCGCCGGTGATCGAGGATTTAGTAGACTCGGGACACGCATGCGGATCGGATTCGCTCTGTAGCGCCATGCGAATGAGTCGTCCGGAGTGCGTGCCAAAGATTTTTGGAGTCTGAACCCGAGCGGGGAACGTCAGTCCCCCGCGTAATTCAAATCCGTTGAGTCCGAGTCACGGAGGGCTTACGCCGCCCTGGTCTGCATATCAACCTGTCCTTATTGAAGGGCGGCCAGCCGAGCGCCGGGAGCTGGCAGTTGAAGCCCGAGATGTTCCAAGCGTTCATCGCCCACATGGGCTTTTCGAGCGGCAACGCGGTCGCCGTGCCCATGGTGAAAGACAAAGAAGGTTGGAAGTTCGACTTCCCGTCCAACACGCTGTTGCAAACGCGGGTCGCGTATCTGAACGATAAACACATGCATTACTTCAACGTCTACGAGATGCTCGATCAGGACGTGAAGAACGACCCGACGACGCGGGAAAACACGACGTCGCGCTTGAAGACCGAACTCGAGAAAGCTGCGAAGGAATAACCGCGCCAACGGGAGGGCCACCGCGACCGTTAGCCTTTCGAGTCTCACACATCTCGGAGGGGTTACCCATGCGATCAGTCTTATCAAATCGGCTCGTGGCGGCGGTGTTGGCAACTGCATTTGTCGGTTTTCTGTGCGCAGCCGAACCGGTGGCGGTCAAAGCCCCGGCTCCCATAGTGGTCGCGCCGAAAGAGGCCGGCCCCACCGATGAAAAAGCGGTGCGGGCACTGCTGAAGCAGAAGTCGAAAGTCGCGTTCGACGGCCTCACCGTCCGCGAGTTTCTCGCAACGATCGCGGTAGACCATGGCCTCACGGTCCGGCTCGATTTGGCGGCGTTCAAACGATTCCAGCCGGACTCGGGCGCGGTCGGTATGGTGTCCGGCGCCGGCAACGTCTTCGTGGCCCTGCAAGGGCAGGCGAACCCGGAAGAAATCCAACAATTCCTCGAATCCAAACTCCGGTTGCCCCACGCGGTCGGCACGACACTCGCCGATCTGCTGTCCGATTTGTGCGCACAAATGCCTGGGAAGTGCGCCTACCGCATCCGGCACAACCAAGTCGTCATCGGGCCGGCGTTCCTCCCGCCGGTCGTGCCCGGTTCCGGTGCCAGCCTATCCGGCGGAATGGCCTTGGCCGTCTCCCCGCACGTGCTCACCGAACAACTGCTGGGGGAGCCTGTTTCGGTCGCCATCGACGACAAGCCCCTGACGGAGGCGATTCTCGAACTGCGTAAAATCACCGGGGCGAACATCGTGCTCGACGCCCGCTGCAAAGAGAAAGCGAAACTGGCCGTGTCGGGAAGCTTCGACGATGCCCGCTTGTTGACGGCTCTGGAACTGCTCGCCGACATGTGCGATCTGAAAGTGGTGTCGA
>JBBRUN010000335.1:0-6405 GCA_038247765.1 Gemmatales bacterium
ACGCTGCCGACGCCGAATCAGATCCAAGATTTCTCGGCGAACACCGCCGTTGACAAACGCGACAAACTGATCGACGCCTTGCTCGACACCCCCGAGTACGCGTTCTACTTCGCCAATAAGTGGGCCGATGTGCTGCGCGTGAAACGCCGCAACGAAGCGACCCGCGCCCCCGGCACCTTCGCCTTCCACGGCTGGATCCGGGAGGCCATCGCCCAAGACATGCCCTACAGCGAATTCGTCCGCAGCATCCTCGGCGCCACAGGCAACGAGACGACCAACCCGCCGACGGTTTGGCTGAAGGAGTTGGAGAAGCCGGAGCAGTTCGTCGACGACATCGCCCAAGTTTTCTTGGGCCAACGCCTCGCGTGCGCGCAGTGCCACCACCACCCGTACGAAAAGTGGAGCCAAGACGACTACTGGGGTCTGGCGGCATTCTTCGGCCGCGTCGGCCGCAAAGAGGTCGTGAAACCGGGGCGGGCTGTAAACGACGGCGGCAACAACCGGAACTTGACCTACTACGTGAAGAGCACCGGCGGCGTGATCAACAAACGCTCCGGCAAGCCGGCCATCATGAAGGCCCTCGACGGCGACCCGATGGATGTCGGCACCGAAGACGACCCGCGCATGAAGCTCGTCGATTGGATGGTCGATGCGAAGAACCCGTTCTTCGCCAAGGCCGTGGCCAATCGCTACTGGGCCCACTTCCTCGGCCGCGGCATCGTCGATCCGCTCGACGACATGCGCGTGACGAACCCGCCGAGCAACCCGGAACTCCTCGACGCGCTGGCCAAGAATCTCGTCGATAACAAGTTCAGCTTGAAGGCTTTGATCAAGACCATTGCGAAGAGCCGAACGTACCAGCTTTCGAGCGCTCCCAACGAGTTCAACAAGACCGACAAGCAGGCCTACGCTCGCTACTACCCCAAGCGATTGCAGGCCGAAGTGCTGCTCGACGCGGTGAATCAGATCACGGACAGCCCGACGAACTTCGGCAGCCTGCCCAAGGACAAGCACGCCCCGCGCCGGGCCATCCAGCTGCCGGACGAAGCCTTCAGCAGCTACTTCTTGGATGTGTTCGGCCGGCCGCAGCGCATTAGCGCGTGCGAGTGCGAACGCGTCAGCGAAGCGAACTTGGCCCAAGCGCTGCACCTACTGAACAGCGACGAAGTGCAGGGCAAGATCGCCAGCGGCACCGGCCGCGTGACGACCCTCACCAAACCCGACGACAAGCGATCCGATGCGCAGAAAGTGGAAGAAATCTTCCTCTGGGCCTTCGGCCGCAAACCGAGCGAGAAGGACATGGCGGTGGCTTTGGAGCACATCAACAAGAACGAAAAGACCAAGCGCACCGCCTACGAGAACATCCTGTGGGCACTGCTGAACACGAAGGAATTCCAGTTCAACCAGTGAGATTCGACTAATCTTCGTTTATCGCCATAACAGGCGGGAAGGATTATGAAGGCGCAAGAGCGGGATAGGCTTCTCGAATCGTTGGAGGCTCGCTTCGAGAAGAACATGCGTCGGCACCAAGGAACTTCGTGTCATCGGACGAGACGCACAAACGGGGGAGTACAAGTTCTGCGATTGCTCCGCGGAGAGTCCGAGCGGTCGCAGAAGTGCCTGCTACGAAGGCACGGCGCTGCGAGCTCGGAAAGAAAATAAGCCGGAGTGCAGCGCGATCGAGATGGCGGCGGCGATGGGGATCGCCATCCTCACGGAAGATCAGTACCGGGAACTCCAGAAATTCGACGACTTCGATCTCAAAACTTCGAGCTGGGTTGAAACTCCCTCCGACATCCGGGTTCTCGGCGGGGCGTTATTCTGCGATCGACGCTACGGCAAGGTGTTCGTGTACCACAGTGGTGCCCGGTCATACTATGCGGCTCGGGGCTTCCGATGGTCGCTCCGCATTTGAGAAACGCGCGGGGTGGCCTTGTCCCTTCAACGAGTCACCTCGGCCGGTTCGGGCGGAGGCGGTTCCGCACGGATTGCACGGCCCGGGCCACTTTCACCGAAAACCCTTGCAATCCCTCGAACGGCACCATCTTGGCGCGCGCCTGCGCGGCTTCGACCTTCGCCAAGTGCAATTGCAGCGCGAAGCGATCCTTTTCGGCTCGGAGGGCGTCGCGCTCGGCGCGCAAGGCTTCGCCTTCGGCACGCAGTCCTTCGCGCTCTTCAACGTGACTGGCGGCCGCGCGGCGCAGGGCCGCTCTCAGGCTCGGGCCGCTCGCGGCGATCCAATTGCGATCTGCGGCGGAGTCGGTCAGCGCCGGATCGGCGTTGGCCGTGTAATTCAAGAGTTCAAAATGCTCCGCGTGTGCCCCGGCGATTTCGCGGGCCGCTTCGACCGTAAGGAGGTGACGCCAAAGGCCCGGCATCCCCTTCCAGAAATGGTTGTTGAACGAAGTTTTCCGCAGCGTTTGCAAGTCGTGCCGGGCGGTGATCTCGGCCAAGTCCGGCGTCGATTCGGCGCTGAACCGATCGGCCAAGCGACGGAGTTCCCCAACGGGATCGCGCACCAAGTCTTCGTACCTCGCGGTGACGGCGCCGGGATAATTCCACCAATCGGCGGTGACGCCGAAGAGTTCCTTCGCCCGTTCGCAGGTCGCATATTCCACGAAAGCCCGGCTCCGCGGCATCGCCCCGAAGATACCCGATTCATCGCCGGCGCGGCCGAGGAGCCAGCGATCCGATTCGCTCTCGTGGATGGCGAATTGCAGGATCGAAATGAGCACGTCGAGCGGGTGCCGGGCGACCGTCAGCACCCGGAAGCCGTGATCGGCGAGCAGTGTCAGGAACGCCGGATCGCGGCGCCAGTGGATCTGCACAATGCACTCGGGTGGCAGATCGGCGAGGACGGCATCGGTGAGTTCGTGCACCGCCGCGGTCGGGATTCCGACCGACGCGCCGACGAGCATCCGCAGCCAAGTGTTCCCGGATCGCGGCGTGCCGAGCAAGGCGATGCGAAGCGGCGCGGCATCCATACGGGTACCCGTGAGGAGAGTTTTGCAAACTTTACACTCCGCAATCCGCACTCCGCAATCCGAAATGGTCAACTCCTGCCGGTAATACGGTCGATGATGGTAGTACGGGTAGATTCCGTTGGGCCGGTAGGATGCCCGGCCCGCACCGACTCGGAGGTTCAGGGATGACGAGCAAGCGTATCACCGTGCGGGTTCTGGGGACGTTGGCCCTCTTGGGCGGAGCTTGCACGGGCACCGCCCGCGCGCAAACTGCGACACAAATCTTGGGCCGTGCGCCGGTGCAGGCGGGCGTGATCGTCGCCACGCCGACGGGGGCCGACCTCGCCGCCTGCAAGGTCGAACAAATGGCTTGGCCCGCCGGGAAGAACGGCGTGGCGCCCAAGGGCGTCGTCGTCACCGACGGCGCCGGCAAGAAGCTCCGCCAGTTCATCGATACCGCCGGCGGCACCAAATACAACATTTTCAGTTACTACGTCGATGGCGTCGAGTCGTACCGCGAGATGGACGCCAACGCCAACGGCAAGCCCGACCAATACCGCTGGCTCGGCGTCAACGGTAGCAAATGGGGCGCGGACGCCAACGAAGACGGCACCGTCGATACTTGGTACGCCATCTCGCCGGAAGAGGCGAGCCAAGAGCTTTTCGCCGCCGTGCAAGGCCGCAACCCCGCCCGGCTGCAAGCGCTGCTGGTGAAGGAAGACGACCTCAAGAGCTTGAACCTCCCGGCCGCCGAGATCGCCAAACTGAAGGCCCGCGTCGAGAAAGCCGGCCAGCGCCTCGGGGCCACCGTCGATGGCCTGAAACTCACCGATAAAGCCAAGTTCGTGTACTCCAACTTCGGGGCGCCGCAGGCGACGCCGGCCGACTCCTTCGGCGGTACCGAAGACTTGCTGCAACACCGCAGCGGCACGATCCTGATCGACAAAGGCGACGGCAAGAGCATGGAACTCTTCCAGACGGGCGATCTCGTGCTCGTCGGCCGGGCGTGGAAATTGATCGACGGCCCCGGCACCGGCGGCTCGAGCTTCGAAGAGCCGAATCAAGGCAACGGGCTCGAAGTCCCCGACAACGTCAAGCCGGAAGCGGCCGAACTCGGCCAAGTGAAACCACCCGCAAACGGCGCCGATATGGCCCGGTATCACGCGGACCGCGCCGCGATCCTCGAGAAGATCGTCGCCAAGACGACCGGCTCGATGCAGACCCCGTGGCTCAAACAACTCGTCGACGCATATCAAGGCGTCGTGGAATCCGATCCGACCCGCAAGGCCGAGTTCGAGCGATTGAAGGCGTGGAAAGACGCGATTTTCGTCGTCGAAGGGACGACCGAAAGCAAGCCTTACGTCCTTTTCCGCCTGATCTCGGCCGATTTCGCGGCGCAATCGCATAACGCCAAAGGCCCGGCCGTGCTGAAGGCCCAGAATTGGTACCGCGAGCAGCTCGAAGCCTTCGTGAAGGATCACGGCAAGTCGGCCGACGCGCCCGAGGGGTTGATGCGCCTCGCTACGGCTTCCGAGTTCTCCGGCAACAAAGACGGCGAACTCACCGCGAAGGTTTGGTACGAGAAACTCGCCAAAGACTTCCCGGAGCACCAGCACGCGGCCAAAGCCACCGGCGCCGTCCTGCGGCTGTCGAGCGAAGGCCAACCGTTCCAACTCGTCGGCACGACCCTCGACGGCAAAGCCTTCACCCAAGCCGCGCTTGCCGGCAAGCCGACCGTCGTCTTCTACTGGGCGAGCTGGGCCGTCTCGGCCGACGACCTGAAACCGCTCGTCGATCTGACGAAGTTGCACGGGGCGAAGTTGAACATCGTCACGGTCTGCCTCGACGATGAAGCGACCAAGGCCGATGCCGTCAAAGCCCTGCAAACCGTGGGGTTGGCGGGAATCCACCTCCATTCGCCGGGCGGCTTGGACGGCTCGCCGCTGGCCAAGAGCTACGGGATCCAGATGATTCCGCATATGTTCTTGCTCGACAACGCCGGCAAAGTCGCCAACCGCAACGCCCAAGGCGGCCCCGGCTTGAAGGACGATGTCGAGAAGTTGATGAAGTAGCACTCCGGAGCCGACGCGACATGCCCGACCCGAACGGCGTCCTCCTCGTCCTGATCCTCGCCGCGTTCTTCGCCGGGATGATGAACTCCATCGCCGGCGGCGGCACGCTGCTGACGTTCCCCGCGCTTTTGGCCGTGGTCGCCCCGGAGATCGCCAACGCCACCAGCACGGTGGCGGTGTTGCCGGGGTCGATCGCCGGGGCGGTGGGTTACCGGCAAGAATTGTGGGCCGCTAGGCGATTCGCCCTGCAAATGCTCCCCGCGAGCTTGCTGGGGGGAATCGTCGGGGCGTTCTTCCTCGTGGCGTTCCCTTCGCAATTCGGCGAGTTGGTTCCTTGGCTGATCTTCGCCGCCGCGATGCTCTTTTTGATCCAGCCCGTGCTGAATAAAGTCCTCAAACGCCAGCAGCGCGACTTCACCCACCGCCCCGGCCCGGCTCTGCTCGCGGGCCTCATGGGCTTCCAATTCTGCGTCGCCGTCTACGGCGGTTATTTCGGCGCCGGCATCGGCATCCTCATGCTGGCGTCCCTCGGCTTCATGGGCATCGGCGATGTCAACAAAGCCAACGGCGTGAAGACGTTCCTCGCCAGCGCCATCAACGCCGTCTCGGTGGTCATCTTCGTCAGTGCGGATCTGGTTTACTGGCCCTACGCTTGGGTCATGGCATTGTCCGCCATCGTCGGCGGGTTCGTCGGCGCGAAGGTGGCGAAGCGCATGCCGACGAAGTACGTCCGTTGGTTGGTGGTGGTCATCGGCTTCGGCCTCGCGCTGTTTTACGCGATCAAGTGATGCGGTGAGGATCGATTGAGCGGCGAGGCCTGCGGATCGGGTGGGCTCGCCGGATTGTCGTCGAAGCCGAGCTCCCGCAAGTACCGCATGAATTCGCCCGCGGGAATATCGGACGGTGCCAAGCCCCATTTTTCCAACATCACACTCACGAATTGTTCGGGGCGCGGGGGAATGGGTTTGCCCAACTCCACGCATGCCTCGGCGGCTTCTCGGGCGTGCTCGGCCAAGGCTCGGTCGTCGGCGCTCGGCTCGACCTGTACCGGAGCGGCCTGCTCGGCGCGCTCGGCCCGCCGCTCGGCGTGGGACTCGACCGTTTCGCGATCGTCTTCTTCGAATTCCAGTTGGGCCGTCGAAACCGATTCGCTGCCCGCGACGTCCGTCGAGTGGCGCATCCGCGTCCGCTCGAGTTCGATCAGGGAATTCGCCGCGGCCTGAACGACGGCGGAATCGCGATGGGTGAGTTGGTTGCGGAGCGCCAGTACGGCTTGGAAGACGACATCGCTCCAGAGGAAGCCGCGCTCGCGGGCCGTCTTGGGCAATTCGGGGAGCGCCGCCGGGGGCGAATCGTAGCCGATCCGGTTG
>JBBRUN010000336.1:0-6395 GCA_038247765.1 Gemmatales bacterium
ATCGAAGGCGTTCCACGTCGTCAGGCCATCTTCGGATTGCGGCTCGAGCAAGTATGCCGCGAGCCGGCCTAGGGGCTGCGTTGTGCGAACCAAAAACATCCCCGGTTGGGCGACGGTCTTCGATTTCGCCAGCGTCGTTTCGACGCTTATCGCAGTGTGTTTCTGGAATGCGTTCTTCGCTTGGAACAATTCCGTGACGGTGTAGGTCTCGGTATCGACTTCGATCTGCTCGCGGAGTTCCTCGACCTTGATGCCGTGCCGGCGAAGCGTGTCGGCTACTGCGGCGAACTCTTGAGGAATCAGGTACGCGGCGGGAATATCGACTTCGAGCGTCGGCACGACCTTCGTGTTGATCTTGAGTTCGTAATCCTTCGGCTGGCGCGGTTCGACCGGCTTGCCATCTTTTTCGACGAAGCCGAGTACCGTCGCCGGTTTCTCCTGCGTGACGGTCTTCGTCCGCAGTGCCACTTTTGCCGGTGTCTCTCGGGCCACCGCGACGAGTTTCTTGATCTCGGTCGCGTTCGAAGCGAGGTGCTCGAGGTTCGCCTTCACGAAGGCGTAACTCGCCTTCACGCGCTCTTCGTAGTTGGCGTAGCTGTAGCTTTCGCTGAGGACGCCCAGCCGGCCCTGCAGAGCGAAGAGTTGAATCCCGAAGCGCGGCCCGGCGGTGTAGGTCGTCCACTCGGTGCGGTCGCGGTTGAAGTTGCCGTACCTGAAGCTATCGAAGCCGGTGGCTATTTTGACCTTCGCCGTGAGGTCGGGGAAAAGCTTGGCCTCGGAGTACGAAATGAGGTCGGGGTGGGCCGCGGCGTAGCGCGGGCCGTCGTAGGTCAGCTTGTAGCGGTGCTGGCTGCCGTTGGTCGTGTGGCAGTCGATGACCATGTCCGGGTTGTACTGGGCGATGAGTTTCAGCAGCGTCCGGATTTCTTTCGTTTCGAGCTTCACGAAGTCGCGGTTGAGGTCGAGCCCCTCGGCATTCTCGCGGACGCCAACACCTTCGATCGGGCCGTTTTGTTCGACTCGGTTCTTCTTGTCGATACGGTCGTTGCCGTCGGGGTTGATGTTCGGCAAGATCACGACGCCGAGTTTGTCGAGCAGTTCGCTCTTGCCTTCGACGAGGTCGCGGGCCAATGCCAGCAGCGCTTCTTTGCCATCGACTTCCCCCGCGTGGATATTGGCGTAGATGAGCACCATCGGTTTCTTGTCGCCGGTGCCGGGGAACATCAGCAGCGGCAGTCCGTTGAAATCGGTGTAGTTCACGCGGTTCGGATGCCGGCTCGCCAGTTCCTTGCAGAAGGCCGCGACATCCGCGTTGCGGGAGGTCGCGGTGAATTTGGATTTCTCCGCGACGGTCAGAAGCGGCTCGGCGGCGAAGGCCGGATAGGCGAAGACGAAAGCGAAGCAGGCGAACAGGGCGCGACGCATCGGGGAACCTCGGGGACGTGTCGAATACTCACTTCTTCGCGATCAACTCGTAGCAGACCAACTTGCCTTTACCGCGGACGTAGAGCAATCCGCGGCTGACGACCGGGGGTGCCCAACAAGGGTATTCCAAGTCGGGGTTCTTCTCGCCGATCCACTGGGCGACCTTCTCGTATTTGTCCGGGTTCAACTTCACGAGGGTCAAGGTCCCCTCTTCGGCGAGCGTCAGCAGGTGGCCGTCGATCTTGATCGCCGTGGTCCAGCGCGTTTTCTTTTCGATCCACTTCACCTCGCCGGTGACGTATTCGACGCAGCGGAAATCGGCCTGGGGCGAGTGGCGGGCGCTGCACCCGTAGACGTACTTGCCGTCGAGCAGCGGCGTGCACCAGTGGGCCATCAGCGATTTTTCGCCGCGCTCGTGGGCGTCGTCGCTCCAGACTTCTTTCAGCGTGAAGTCCTTCTGCACTTCGACGCAGAGGCTCCCCTTCTCGTAGCACTCGGTGATGAGAATGCGGTCGCCCATCACGACCGGGTTGGCGGCGTTCACGCTCTCTTCGAGCTTCGAGCGCCACTTTTGGGTGAAGCGTTCTTTGCCGGTCTCGGGGTCGAAGCCGAGCAGCCCGCCGCGGGCGAAGTAGAGCACCGTCTTCTTGCCGTGGAAGGTCGCCAAGATCGGGCTGGAGTAGCTGGCGAGTTCGTCGCTGAACTTGTACTTTTCCGCGCCGGTCTTGCGGTCGAAAGCGACGATGCCCGAGCCATCGCCTTTGGCATCGCGGAAGTCGAAGGGCCGGGCTCCTTTGGGGCTCCCGCCGATGGGGACGATGACCAGATCGCCGACGACGAGCGGCACGCTGCCGGCGCCGAAGAAGTTCTGGTGGACGCGGTACGCCTTCTTGGTGTCGATCTTCCATTGCTCTTTGCCATCGGTACCGAGCGCCACGAGTAGCCCATCGACGCCGTGGAGGAAAACTTGCTCGCCATCCACGACGGGGCTGGCCCGCGGCCCGGCGTCGTAACCGTACAGATCTTCGTAGGCGGTGGTGTATTCGTACTTCCAGATCAACTCGCCCGTCTCGGCGTTGCGGCAAGTCAGCCGGGCGACATCGTCGAAGCGGTCGAAGTGGTAGAGCCTTCCATTTACGACGGCCGGCGGGGCGTACCCGGTGCCGAGCTTGCAATCCCAGAGTTTCTTCAAGCCTTCCTTGGGCCACGTCTTCAGAATGCCGGTTTCGGGGCTGACGCCGTCGCGCTTTTCGCCCAGCAACTGGGGCCAGTCGGCGCCTTCGCGCGTCGGCTTGGCACGCTCGCCGGCATCGGGCCTGGGCGATTCGGGCAGGGTATAGCCGACGTGCTCGAAGGTGTTGTGCGTGGCGCTGCTCGGTTGCGAACAGCCGAAGGCCACTGCGGCGAGGATGAGAATCGCAACCCGGATCATGCGGAACTCCGATAGGGGGCACTACGAGGCGGGCTTCAACAGATCGAGCGGGTTCAGCAGACTCAAGCCGGGAATCCATTTGAAATCCGTGGTGTTGGCGGTCGCCAACGTTTCCCGGTGAACGAGGGCCGTCGCGGCGATGATGGCGTCGCCGTGGTCCATCTTGCGGAGTTGCCGGAGGCGGATGGCTTCGTCGATGACGGTAGAAGTCACCGGTAGAATTGAGCACTCGCGGATATACAGCGTCAACAATTGGCGTTGATCATTATCGAGGCGGTGATAACCGAGCACTTCCAATCGGGTGATCTCGGAAACGACTCGGCGCTCATGGTTGGTCCATTCCAAAAGTTGAGCGCCGGTCGAAGAGTTGGCGTAGATGACGATGTTGCTATCGAGAATCATCCGTCGTCTCTCCCGATCTGAGTTCGCGAAGTGCGCATTTCTTTTTGCCAAGCGACTGGGTCGGGGATCACCGTTTCGATTCCCCTTCCACTCTCAGTGAGCAGTTGCAGCAGCCGGGCGTGTCCCGAAATAGGTGCCGCCGCCGGCGCAGCTTCCTGAAGCATCATCACGACTCTCGCCCCGGCTTTGTCGGGTACCGGATCGTCCCATTCGATACGACCCTGCTCCCGCAGGATGCCGGTGTATGTGACGACCATCATACATGCCCTCGTTGCAGTGAAATTCTATTAAACTACTTCCACGATCATCGCCACGGCGTTGCCGCCGCCGAGGCAGAGCGACGCCAACCCGCGTTTGTACCCGCGTGCCCTCAGGGCGTAGACCAGTGTCGTCAGAACGCGGGCCCCGCTGGCGCCGATGGGATGGCCGATGGCGATGGCTCCGCCGTTCACATTCACCCGGCTTTCGTCCAACTTCAATTGTGTCGAACACGCCAGCATCTGCGAGGCGAAGGCTTCGTTCAATTCGAACAGTTCGATATCGTCGATGGTCAGGCCGGCTTTGGCGAGCACCATCCGCACCGCCGTGACCGGGGCGATGAAGATGTCTTTCGGATCGACCCCGGACGTGGCGTAGGCGATCACTTTCGCCAGCGGCTTGGCGCCGAATCTGTCGGCGGCGTCCGATGACGCCACCACGAGCGCCGCCGCACCGTCGCTGAGTTGAGACGCATTCGCCGCCGTGACGGTGCCCGTCGGCTGGAATGCCGGCTTCAACTTCGCCAAACCTTCGACCGTCGATTCGGCGCGGATGCCTTCGTCCTTGCTCACGGTGACGGCCTTAGGCCCGCTGCCGACGGTCACGGGAATCACTTCCGCATCGAAGGATCCATTCGCCCACGCGGCCGCGGCGCGCTTGTGGCTCTGCACGCTGAAGCGATCTTGCTCCGCGCGGTTGATTCCACAACTCGTCGCCGTGTGCTCGGCCGCGTCGCCCATGGGCCAGTTCTGGAACGCGCACCACAGGCCATCTTGAATCAACGCATCCTTCGCCGTTTGGTCGCCGTATTTGTACCCGGCCCGCACCTTGGGCAGCAGGAACGGGGCTTGGCTCATGCTCTCCATGCCGCCGGCGACGATCACCGACGCATCCCCGGCTTTGATGGCCTGCGCCGCCAGCATCACGGCTTTCAACCCCGAACCGCAGACTTTGTTGATCGTCACAGCGGCTATGGAATTCGGCAAACCGGCGAACAGCGCCGCCTGCCGAGCCGGGGCTTGGCCGACCCCGGCGGTGACGACTTCGCCGAAGATCACTTCGTCGATGGCGTTCGGGGCGACGCCGGCGCGCTTCAACGCTTCCGCGATGACGACGGCCCCGAGGCGCGGGGCCGGGAGGTCGGCCAAGCCGCCGAGGAACTTGCCGATGGGCGTCCGCACGGCGGACAACAAGACGACATCCATGGGGGCCTCACTTCTTCGGTATCGGCGAATCCCAAACCCATTGCAACAACTCTTCGATCTCCGGCTCGGATTCCTTCAACTCGGCCCGGGTAAATGGGAAGAAGTCGTTCACGCCGAAATACGCCTCGGTCATCTCGGCAAAGAATTCCATGGGCGTAGTCAGGGCGTAGTGCTTGACCCGTTGGCCGTTGAACAGCAGCGTTTTGTCGCCGCGGCCGCTCTTCTTGTACTTCTCGTAGGCCGCGACGATGCGGGGTTCGTCGAAACCCAGAACCTGATCGTGGTAAGCGTGGGCGAGTTCGTGCAAGATCACCCACGGTTGTTCGTTGATGCTCCGCTTCGTCGGAAGTTGAGCGGCGATGGGGATGTGCACGCACTTCACGAGGTCTTCGGAATAGCCGTTCTCCTTCAACCAGCCTTTGCCGGGGTGGTACTGCATCGACGATAATTTCCCGTGCGATAGATCGAGGACGATCACGACCGATTGCAGCTTCTTCAGTTTGTCCGCGGGGACGACGACTTTGATGTCGGCCAACTTCCCTTCGAGGAATCGCAGCGACTTGGTGCCCAGCGCTTCGTCCGGCCCTTGTAACAAGCGGTCGTCGATGCGGATCGTCCAACCTTCCAGTTTGCGGTCGGTGTGCGAAGTCGGCTTGCTCGGTTCGGGCTTCGGCGCCGGCTTCGGTTGCCCTTCGATTTCATGGATGGTGTTGTGGATCACCCCCGCGATCGCCCGGCCGTCGGCCCCTTTCAACCGGTACTGGATCGACATACACCACGTCGGCGCGAGGTCATCGATGCCGAGGCGGACGGTTTTGCCATCGGCCAAGAGCGCGGCACTTCCCACGGTGAGGGAGTGTTCGTCGATGTGCTTCGAGCCGTAGCCCGCGGTGCGGTGCAAGCCCCAGACTTTGACTTCGTAGTTCTTCGCCTCGGCCGCGTTTTTCGCATCGAGGGCATCGGTGAAGGTCACTTCGACGGCGCCGGCTTTGGCCTTCAACCCCACGGGCAAGTCGGCCGGTTTCTCGGTGGCCCGGACGCGGTAGAATCCGCCGGGGGCCGATTGGTTCCCGGCCCAGGCAAACATACCGCAGGTGTAGAGTTGCCCGTCGGTCGGGTGGAATCGGCCGCGCATGATGCCGGTCGGGAACGGCGGCAGCGGCACGGCGACTATCCCGCCCTGGGTTTGGCCATTCACCTTTTCGTGCGGCACGACGTAGATTTTCCCGGCCCCGTACGAGATGTTCAGCAGCGATCCCTTCAGCGCGCCCCATTTCTCGGAAGTGACCCACAGCAGCTCGGCCGGGGAGCGGTCGAACTCGTTGGTGATCCAACAGAGCGGTTGTTTCATCGCGGCATCGGAGGTGTCTTTAACGTCGGTGAAGCCGAAGAGGTTGCCGTAGAAGCCACCTTTCTCGACGAGGTTGATGCGGTTCTTCGGCGTCCAGAAGCCTTCTTGATCGGTGACGTAGAAGGTGCCGTCCGGGTTGAGGCAGACGCCGTTGGCGGCGCGGAAGCCGGTGGCGAGGATCTCGGTTTTCGAGCCGTCCTTCGATACTTTCAACAAAGTACCATGGTGCGGTACAAGGGCCGGGAGTGCGTGCCGGCCACTCTTGGCGTAGTAGAAATTCCCTTCGGCGTCGGTCTGCAAGCCCATGGCGAACTCGTGGAAA
>JBBRUN010000337.1:0-6368 GCA_038247765.1 Gemmatales bacterium
GCTGATGAAATCTCGGAACAATCTCAAACAGCTC
Source organism: Gemmatales bacterium (assembly GCA_038247765.1). Classification (GTDB taxonomy): domain Bacteria; phylum Planctomycetota; class Planctomycetia; order Gemmatales; family Gemmataceae; genus JALHQU01. The sequence goes on from JBBRUN010000337.1 coordinate 35, forward strand.
ACACTCTCGCTGCACACCGTCGCCGACACTGAAAACGGGTACATTGGCGGAGTCATCAAGCCCAATCCGCAGACGTATATGGAACGGGACTACTACTCGAATTTGCCTGTAATGCAGGATTCACCCCTGCATATTGTCGCCCGCCACTTGGACGGCGAATCCATCATGCGTCCGCAGAACGAAACGATCGGCATACGACCGTATTTACTCAGTCCCGGCGATCCATCCGATGCGGCGGAAAGCCCGAAGACCCGCGTGCTGGCTCCCAACGGGCAATTGGTGTTGCAGTTTCGAGACGGTGGCCCGTCCAGTTACGCATTCAACATGATGGCTTTTACCGGCCCGCCGAAATTTCCGAGCGACCCGCGCGACGGAACCTCGAACACAATCGCCTTCGCCGAGTGCTACTTTCTCCGGTACTTCAGCCCCGATCCGCTACCGGGAACGACAGATTCATTCGATAAAGCTTGGATGATGTATTCCAACATTAATCCGGCGCTGCCGTCGGATTTCCCGCCGCACCCACTGAACAACCATGATCTGCGGCGGGCGTCCTTCGCCGATTCCGGCTGGGGCGATGTCGTGCCGGTGACCACCGGCGATAGGCCGGTCAGCCGACCGTCGATTCCCGGAATGACATTTCAACTCAAACCGCAACCCAAGTTTGCGCTTCCTTCGGTTGTCCAAACTCCATTCGGCGCCGGCTTGCCCGTGGCGATGTTCGACGGGAGCGTGCGGGCACTGCGCACCGGCATCACGCCGGAAGTCTTCTGGGCTTTCGTAACCCCGGCCGGTGGCGAAGTCGCATCGGACGATTGACCGATTCAATTCGAGTGGCCATTCCCGTTGCCGTTCATGTAGCGGCCGTGGCGGTAGACGTCGGCAAGCATAGCCTTGGCCTTCGGGTCGATAGCCATCGCTTCGATTCCGGCGATGGTATCCGCGATCGAATAATCCACTTGCTTCAACGTCACGGCGCCGTCTTCGATGATGGCGTAGCGGGCTCGGGGGTCGCCGTCGCGCGGCAGTCCGACGCTGCCGGGGTTCAATAGCGTGATGGTGCCGACGGGGAAGCTGAACTGCTGGTGCGTGTGGCCGACGAGCACGAAATCGGCTTTGATGCCGTGTAAGCGCGGCTCCCAAGCTTTCGGGTCACTGGTGGTGTATTCGTCGAGGGGATCGCGCGGCGTCGCGTGGACGAGCAAGAATCGCTTGCCGCCGAGGGTGAGCATCTGCGTCGTCGGGCTGGTCGCGAGGAAGCGGCGCTGATCCGCGGAGAGCGCCGCGACGGTCGGCGGCCGCGTGACCATGGTGAGGTAGCGGAAGCCGCCGACGCCAAAGAGATCGACGTTTTGGACGACGCCGTGGTCGTGGTTGCCCCGGACGCCGAAATGGGCGTTGTCCCGAACCCAGTCCACGCACGCGGCCGGGTCGGGGCCGTATTCCACGGTGTCGCCGAGGCACAGGCAAATGTCGTGCGGTTCGGAGATCGCATCGAGCGCGGCGCGATTGGCATGAATGTCGGCAACGACGAGAATCCGCATCGAGGCCCTCCAACACCAATGTTAGAATGGGATGAAAGCACGGACTATGCCGGACTCGCGGAATTTCGATTTTGGAACCGTGCCAACGCCCAAGCCGGGAAGTACTGCGGGTACAACCGGTAGTGCAACATCGACGTCCCGAAGAAGACGCCGTTGACGGCTCCATCGGGCCAGTGCCCATCCTCGTTTCGATTCGCCATCAGCCAGTCCACACCGCGTCGGACGGCGGTCGAGTCGGCACCCACAATGTCCAGCAGCGTCAACACGGCCCACGCGGTCATGGTCGGTTGACCGTCGGGGTGGGTCACCCATTCGCCGGTGAGCGCGGAGCGGTGATGTTCGCCCCACGCGCCGTCGTCTCGTTGATGCTGCACCAGCCAATCGGCGGCACGGATGAGGCACGGATCGCCCGGCGAAACCCCGGCGGCCCGCAAGCCGCGCACGGCGAAGAAAGCCGAGTACGTGTGGTGAATGCCCCATGCGGCGGGCCAAGCGCCGTCGGGCCGCTGCATCCGCCGGAGGAACCCGAGGCCGCGTTCGATGGCCCGATCGACTTCGCGCCGGAGCTTGTCCGGGAATACCGTGCGGAAGTCAGCGAGCGCCGAGACGCTCGACCCGGTGCACTCGACGTAAGATTCTTCGATCATGCAGCGGGCGAATAACTCCGACGGATTCAACCACTGGAGCCACGTGTGCCCGCGGCGTTCTTCGTAACTGCCGAAGCCACCATCCGGGTTCTGCCGGCTGAGGATGAACTCCGCGGCCCACGTCAGTCGCTCGTCCGCGATGGGCTCGGGCAGTGGAATCCCGATGCGGTGGATCGCGAGGATCGCTTCCAGCGCTTCGGCGGCGCAATCGCTGACGGGCCAGCGGTGGGTGCCCTCGGTGAAGCACCAACCGCCGCGCGTGATACTCCGGCCGTGCTCTTGGCCGTCGGGCAGTTCATCGGCAATCTGGCACTGGCCGAGGTAGCGGTAGCCGCGTGCGATGGCTTCGACCGGCGGCGTCGAATCGGCAAGCAGTGCTTGGAGTGCGAAGGCGGTGTCCCACGATTGCGACCGGGCACCCACGTATCGGATTCCAGCATCGTCTTGCCAACGCCAATGCTCGATACCGGCGACCCCCGCCGGTAACTCCGGGTGGTCGGGCCGCGATTCGAACTGCCCGATCATGTTCAACAGACCGTTGATCGGCGAGATGCCTTGATACCGGGTCGTCCGCTGGCCGTATTCGATCTCGCCCAGGCAATACGCCAGCGCCGACCGACGCAGCCAGCGGATGGGTCGGCGTTCGTACAGCGCCATCGCATCGTAGGCGCGGCGGAGAATCCACGACGGTCGATGGATCAAGTCGGTCGGGGAAATGTCGTGGCGGTGCCGGGAGAAGTCGATGGCGGCATTGCCGTAAAGTTCCCGTTTCAGTTCCTCGCCGAGCGGCCCCAAGTCGGCGCAGAATCGCCGGCCGTAGAGATTCGCCATGCCGAGGTAAATGGCCCGCGTGTGGCAGTACAATCGATCCGGGTGAAAGGGCAACCACCTCGGCAACAAGAAGAGTTCCGGGGGCACCGGGTTCATGCCGTCCCAGCCGTACAGCCCGAGGATCGCCAGCCAGAATTTGCACCACGACGGCGCCGCCGCGACCCCGCCCGGTTGCCGATGGAGCCAGGCCCGCGTGACCCCGAGCGAATCGGGTGAGGCACCGAGCAATCGCTGGGCGACGTAGGCCATGGAAGTGGCGAAGACCGATCCGCTGCCTTCGGGGTGCATGGCCCACGCGCCGTCGCCGAGGCGCGTCGAACAGTAATAGCGTTGGGCGAGCGCGCCATCGTCGGCCGAGAACGGGAAACCGATGATGTGCCGGGCGATGATCGTCTGCGAGAGAATCACCGTGCTCCAGACCATCTCGCCTTCCCAGCGGCCGTCGGGGTGCTGGAGCGACAGCAGGGCCTTCACAAGAACGAGACCCCGCGGGCCAACACGCGCGGCGCCACCGACCGGCCGAGCCAGCCCAGCCACGGCGCGAAACCGGTTCCGAAAAACCCGCCGCGTCGAGTCGCGGCGGCGGCCGCCGAAAGGAACGATTGGCCGAACGAGAAAAGCCCGACGTCGTCCCCCGAGAGCAACCGCATGGTCCGTTCGCGCTCGCGGGCGTTGCGGCGCCAAGTCGTATAGACCGATTGCCGCAGGGCCAAGCTGGCGGGGTCGCTGCGGCTGAAGAGCCGGTGCAGCGCTTCCGCGAGCAATTCCGGACCGAGGCTGCGCTCGCTCCGATGTCGGCGGTAGTCTTCGAACGAGCGCGATTTCGCCAGTTTGTCCGCGTCGAGGAAACCGGTCGTCATCCCCGTGGCCGTCAGCGGGTGACAGTAACCGGCGGCGTCGCCGACGAGGGCCAATCCCGGCCGGCCGAAGTCGCACCTGGTCCGGCGCTGATTCGCCGCCCATTCGATGGTGCCGTGGCCCAACGCATCGCGAAAGGCCGGCCGCAGGCCCGCCGGCACGGCCGATTCGTAGCGTTGGATCAGAAACTGCGGAGTGCGGAAATCGCGGTCGTTTGAAGGGGGAAGATCGATACAGAACCGGACCGCGTCCGGCGCGATCCGCGTAATCACGACCGGGCCCGGCCCGCCGAGGCAGACGTGGCCGAAGCCTTCGTACGGCAACCGAACGCCCGTCACGCGCACGCTCGCCATCATCGACACGGCCTCGCGGCCATCGGGCAAGCCGAGGCTCCGCCGCGCGACCGATCCGCGCCCGTCGGCCCCGACGATCAATTTCGCCGACAGGGCGTGCGATTCACCGCCTCGCTGTCGGTAGTGGATCGTTTGATCGACGACCTGCGTCACTTGCACATCGGTGCGGATTTCCAAGCCAGGAATTCCCCCGGCAACGCCGCGGAGCCACGACACGAGAACATGGTGTTCGCAGGTGAGTCCCGTGCGGCGCTCCGGGTAAGAAAGTTCGATCGGGGCGGTGCCATCTTCGGGGTAGACGATGAACCCTCGGGCCGCATCGCGGCTCGAAGACGGGGGAAGCGGAACGCCGAGGTCTTCGAGAATCTGCACGGCGGCGGGATGGAGCCATTCCCCCGCGAGCCGTTTGCTATTCGGTGTGGCTTCCAGCAGAGTCACGCGGTCGCCTCGGCGCGCCAAGGCCATGGCCGCAATGCAGCCCACCGGTCCCGCTCCGACCACGGCGACATCCGCCACAAGCATGCGAGTTCCCGTTGCCAAGACGATCCCGATGATAGTTTACATCATTGTACCGCGCCGTGGCAAATGCGTCCGGAATCGTTACCGGTGTATGTTGGGCGTTTGGCAAGCTGTGCCGATTGCGCGGCTCGGTGCCGGGCGATTCCCCGCACTTCTTTCGAGACCGATTTATCTTCCGCGATCCGCAAGGTCGATCTTCCCTGACGGAACGATTCGGAATCGTTTCCCGTGCAGGATGCGCGGGGTCGGCGGGCGGAGCAGGTTGCTGCGGTTTCCGCCCCAGTCACGGAGGATGACCGATGCTGGCTCGGATGCGCCGAGTGCTGTTGCTCACCGCGGCCTGCGTGGCCGGGTTGGAGCTCCGCGCGGCGGCCCAGTCCGAATCTCCGGTCGTCCCAACCGGCGCCGACCCCGCGGGCTTATTATTGCCGCCTGTCACGGCCCACGCGCCGACCATCCGAAGTGGGGACCTGCCTTCGTCGCCCGCCAAGGTATTCACCGAGCCAGCGGCGCGGCTCGCTCCCATCGGCGATACCGGGATCGTTCCCATTTCGGACTTTCACTCCGCGCGCCGAGAAGCCGCCGCTTCACCCGAATCGGTTGGCCGGCGTCCGGCGTCCATCGACGACGCCATCGACTACCTCACCGACGGGAAGCGGAAGCGAAGCCCGCGCATCGACGACGAAGACCTGCGGACCCGGCGCTCGGATCAACTCGGCGACAAGATCGACGACATCCTCGGCGGCAAAGGCGGCTTCTTCAACCGCGACCGCGGGCTCTTCAAGAGCGATTGCGAATTCGACAACTTCGTCTCGCCGGTGACAAACCCGTTCCTGTTCGAAGACCCGCGCTCCCTCACCGAAATCCGGCCGATCTTCATCTACCAGAAGATCCCCAACAGCGCCGGCTTGTTCAACGGCGGCAGCGCGTGGTTCGTCGGCACACAGGGTCGCTTGGCCATCACGAACCGGCTCTCGCTCGTCGTGAACAAGTTCGGCCTCACCGGGTTCAGCCCCGGCACCGGTTCGACCGTCGACGACAGCTTCGGATTCGCCGAGATCCACTTGGGGCCGAAGTTCGTCGTCTACCGCGACCCGGAAACGAAGACGCTCCTGACGTTGGGCGGTACGTTTCAACTGCCGTCGGGGTCGAGCAAAGCCTTCCAAGACACGGGGCGATTGTCGATCGTGCCGTACCTCTCGGCGGGTCGCCGGTTGTTCGAAACGCGCTTCGGGACGTTCAACGGCCTCGCCTCCAGCGGCTATTCGTTCTCGACGAACAATGCCCGCAGCGACTACTTCTACGCGTCGGGCCACCTCGACTTCGACATCGGCAACAAGGGGCGCATCTTCCCGTTGGTCGAACTCAACTGGGTCCGCTACACGAGCGATGGCACCTCGACGAACCTCGGCGTCGAAGGCCGCGACCTCGCCAACTTCGGCTCGCAGCGAAAGGGGACGGGCCTGTTGACGATCGCCGCCGGTGCCCGCGTGAAACTGGCCGACCGCTGGGAAGCCGGCGGGGCGTTCGAGCTGCCGCTGGTCGGCACGCGGGACGCCTTCGACTACCGCTTCACCTTCGA
>JBBRUN010000338.1:0-6338 GCA_038247765.1 Gemmatales bacterium
GACGAGGATGACTTCGTTCCCATTATCCAATTCCTTTTGCATCACCACCAAGACGTCCGGTTCCGGCTTCGGGCGGTCATCCTTGTTCAGCATCGCGAATGCCGCGCCCAAGCCCAACAGCGCCACCAGCACCATGGCCACCGGGAACTTCGGCACCCGGCGGACGCGGCTCCAGGTCCGCTCCACCAATGTACTCGGCCGAACTTGCATCTGCTGGCCGGCTTGCCACGCCTTCAAGTCGGCGGCGAGATCGGCGGCCGTGCGATACCGGTCGGCCGGATTCTTCGCCAAGCACTTCAAACAGACGGCTTCGAGTTCGCGCGGAATCGACGGCCGAATTTTCCTCGGCGGCACCGGTTCCTCCGACATCACGCGGATGATGACGGCGACGAAATCGTTTTCGTCTTTTCGCTGGAACACCGGCTGTCCGGTCAAGAGTCGGTAGAGCGTCGCCCCGAGCGCGTAGATGTCGGCCCGGCCGTCGCAATCGCCGCTGGCGCGGAATTGCTCCGGGGCCGAATACTCCGGCGTCCCGCCGATGCCCCGGCCCGACGGCGTGAGGTCGTCGTTGCGATCGAGTCGCTTCGCCAATCCGAAATCGCCGAGCTTGTAGCGGCCATCGGCCCCGATCAAAATGTTCGATGGCTTGATATCGCGGTGAATCAGATCCGCCCCGTGAACTTTGTGGATCACCGTGGCCATTTGCCGGATCGCTTCGGCCGCTTCGGCGGCTTCGAACACCGAATTCACTTTCAACCGTTGGGCGAGGGTGCCGCCCGGCACATATTCCGTCACCAGCATCGGGTCGGGACCGCCGACGTCGAAATGAAATAGCTGGACCAAGCCGGGGTCGGACAACCGGGTGAGCGCGTTGGCTTCGACGGCGAAGCGCTGGCGATACTTCCCCTGCCCGAGCGCGGCGTGCAACATTTTGATTGCGACGCTTCGTTCGGCCGCATCGATGGCGAGGAAGACGACCCCGAAGCCGCCGTCGCCGAGTTTGCGGATCACCCGATAGCCGCGCAGCCCGATTTCAACGACTTGCGCCTGTTCCCACGCCGTCAACGAGCCGGCGGAGATCCGGGGCGATTGCGCCGGTATCGGGGCGCTGGGGAAAAATTCGGCGGTCGGCGCAAAATCCGGGTTGGCTCCGGTCGGTGCCAACTCACGAATAACACCGTCCAGCGTAGGATCGGCACCGATGTCGCCGGTCGCGCGCAGGCAGGTCGGGCACAACGACAGTTGCGTGTCCAACGCGAAGACAGCTCCGCAATTCGAGCAGGATTTCGAGTTCGACAATGGCCGCTCCGTGTCCGAAATCACGACGCCGGGAAAGTTTGCACAACATAACCTGCTTGTAAAGCATGTTCCATTCAAAAAATTGGAGAATCGACAGATTCACAAAACCGCTTCGAGAATCTCGATCTCGGGCAAGTGCCGTTTCAGCTCTTGCTCCATGCTGGAAATCATCGTCATGAGGGTCGCGGGGCAACTGGAACAAATCGCCCCGAGCCGCACCGACGCGATGCCGTTGAAGACCTCGATCACTTCGATCTCCGAGCCGTCGAGATCGAGCGACGGGGCGACGAGCGTTCGCAAAACATCTTGTGCGCGGGCTTCGGGGGTCATGGCTTGGTGGCTCCGGCTTTGGTATGGTACCTCGACGCCTCACCCGTTCGGAAAGGCCCGCCATGCGATTCTACTTTTGCTTTGCCCTGCTCGCCACGGTCGGTGCGGTGTCCGCTGCGGAACCGAAGTCGAAACCGAACGTGGTGATTATTGTCGCCGAGGAACTCGGCCCCCGCGATCTCGGTTGCACGGGCAGCACCTATTACAAGACGCCCAACCTCGATGCCTTCGCGAAGAAGGGCGTGAAGCTGGACGAAGCTTACGCCCAAACGCAGACGCCAATGATGCATTTCTTGGCACTGCGGAGCGGTCGCTTTCCGGATCGCACCGTACCGCTCGCGCCGCCGGACGGTCTTCCTTCGCCGCCGTTGCGGCCCGAGCCCAAATATCTGCCGGTCGGCAAACCGTCGGAGAAACTCGTTCCGCAATGGCCGACGATCGTTATTCCGCGAGATGCCGTTGTGCGCATGGGAGCTGTGCCGAACGATTTCGCACGGGCTGGCTATGTGGATCTCTCGGGGACCAAGTGGGACGAAGCCGAGTTTGGCAAGGCGGCGAAGGCCGCCGGGGCGAAGCCGTTTTACGCCGAGTTCAAGCTTCCGTTCTTCGAACCGACTGCGGAGCAAATCGGGAAATACAAACCGGGTCGGCCCGGCTCTCAGGGGGATCCGGCGTACGCCGCCCGCGTCGAAGACCTGGACACACGCTTCGGTGCGATCCTGAAAGTGATCGACGAAGTCTCCCCGGCCGAGAGCACGTTCGTGATTTTCACGAGCCAGCGGAGCGGCAACAGCGTGGAATGGGAACCGAAAAAGCCGACGACCTCGAACGCCCCGTATCGCGAAGGCCAAGGCTACCTCTACGAAGGCGGATTGCGCGTGCCGTTCTTGATGCGCGGGCCGGGGATCAAGGCCGGCGGCTTCCCCCTGCAAACGATGGATCTGCTGCCGACGCTCGTCGGCCTCTGCGGGATCGAATCCAAAGCCAAGTACGACGGCATCGACCTGAGCGCGCAGTTCCGCGGCGAAGCCAAAGCCGATGCGTCCCGCGAGTTCCGCTGGCACTACCCGCTTTATTCGCAGTCCTTCGGCAAGCCCGGTGCGGCCATCCGCGTCGGTGCCCTGAAGCTGATCGAATACTTCGAGACCGACCGCCGCGAGTTGTTCGATCTGTCGAAAGACGTCGGCGAAGGCAAGAACCTCGCGGCGGAGAAGCCCGAGGTCGTGAAAGAACTCGCCGGGAAGCTCGCCGAGTGGCGCAAAGAAATCGGCGCGAATCTGCCGGTGGTCAATCCGGACTACAAACCGAACCTTCAGGCGAAGGACGGTTCCATCACCATGCCCGCCCACGCCGCATTCGTGGCGGGGACGACGCTGCGATTCGAGCCGGCCCCGCACAAGAACACCCTCGGTTACTGGACCAACCCCGCCGATACCGCGTCCTTCGAATTCACCGTGTTGAACCCCGGTACCTTCACCGTGAGCGTCTTGCAAGGCGCCGGCAAAGGGAGCGGCGGCGCCGAGGTCGAAATCGCCGTCGGCGACTCGAAACTCAAGTTCACCGTCAAGGACACCGGCGGTTTCCAAGCCTTCGAGAAGCGCGAAGTCGGCGAATTGGCCATCGTAAAAACCGGTCGGCATACTTTGACCGTGACGCCGAAATCGAAGCCCGGCGTCGCCGTGATGGATCTCCGCGAAGTGACTTTGAGCTTGAAAAAGAAATGATCCACATCGTCCGTTGGAATCCGGTCTCCAGCGCCACCGAATCGGCGACCCTCGATCAACTCCCGGCCGCAGGCGCGGAGTTGCCCGAAGGCTCCGTCGTTTGGATTGACCTCGACAATCCGACGCCGGAGGAAGAGGCCCGCGTGCTCAAGGCGTTCCTGCCGGTGCACGCGTTGACACTCGAAGATATCGTCAAGCCGCGCGACTCGGGCTCGGCCCACTTGCCCAAGGTCGAAGAATTCCCCGATTACCTCTTCGCCATCGTCAACCCCCTGCCGTTGGAATTGATCGGCGCAGGGCCGAAATCGGCGCGCGTCAACAAACTCCCCCGGCCGCAACTGAGCGCGGTGCTGACCGAGACGCTGCTGATCACCCACCATTATTCGGCGATGCCCTGCATCCGCGATTGCCGCGGATTGCTCGCCCGCCACGCCAAAAACGTGAAGCGCGGCCCGGACTATTTGTTCCACCTGATCCTCGACGGCATCGTGGACGACTACTCACCGATGGTCGATCGCATCGCGCAGCAGCTCGACCATTTGGAAACCAAGATGTTCCGGCAACCGACGCCCTCGGTGCTGGCGAAACTGCTCCGGGTGAAGCGCGAAGTGACCTACCTACGGAAGACGTTGATCCTCGAACGCGAGGTTTTGGCGCGGTTGATCCGCGGCGAATTCCAGCTCGTCGACCCGCGCGAAATGGCCTACTACCGCAACGTCTACGACCACCTCGTGCGGTATACCGACCTCATCGAGAACGCCCGCGAAATGGTCAGCGACCTCATGCAAACCCACCTCGCGGCCACGTCGAACCGCCTCAACGAGATCATGAAGACGCTGACGATGATCTCGACCCTCGGCATGGCCGGCACGCTCATCGTCGGCTACTACGGCATGAACTTCAAGCACATCGGCGAGTTGGACTGGGAGTACGGCCACTGGGTGGCCTTCGGGCTGATGGCCCTAGTCGGGGTCGGGCTGCTCGGCGTGTATCGCTGGAAGAAGTGGCTGTGATCGCCGGCGTCAATCGACCAGTTTCTTCCGCCTCAGCGTGTGGTGGTAGTTCTGCGCGAAGCGGTGGGCTTCGTCCCGCACGTACATCAGCAGGCGCAAGGCCGCGGCGTTCTTGCCGAGCTTGATCGACTCCGCCTGCCCGGGCACGAAGATTTCCTCCTGCTGCTTCGCCAAACTGATCACCGTCGGCGGGGTGATGCCCATGGCTTCGAAGGCGTCGAGCGCGGCGCTCAGTTGGCCTTTGCCACCGTCGATCATCAAGATGTCCGGGAAAATGCTGCCGTCGTCGGTCATGCGTTTGAAGCGCCGAAATACCACTTCCCGCATCGACGCGAAGTCGTCCACGCCTTCCACGGTCTTGATTTTGTAGCGCCGGTAGCCGTCTTTGAAGGGCAGGCCATCGAGGAACGACACGAGCGAGGCCACGGTCTCGGAGCCTTGCAAGTGGGCGATGTCCATCCCTTCGATGGTCCGCGGCAGCTTGGCCAGGCCGAGCACCTTCTTCAACCCGAGCAGCCCTTTCTTCGGGTCGATGTGGAAGACCTCCGGCTGGGCGTGCTTGTCGACATCGCCGCGGAGTTCGAGCTTCCGCAGCGCCGCGATTTCATCGCGGATGCGCCCGGCTTTCTCGTACTCCATCGCCCGGCTTGCTTCGAGCATCTCGCGCTCCATCCGCCGGAAGAGCTTGGCGCTCTTCCCTTCGAGGATCATCACGAGCTTCTTGATCTGCTTGCGGTATTCTTCTTTGGTCACCCGCAAATTGCACGGGGCCGTGCATTGCCGAATGCTGTGCAATAAGCAGGGTCGATAGTAACGCCACTGCGGCTCTTCGGATTTGATGTCCAAGTTGCAAGTGCGGAATTTCAATACGCGCTGCAGCACACTCATGGCATCTTTCAGCCGAGCCTTGCTGAGGAAAGGTCCATACAACCGGACACCTTTGCGGCGCGGCGTCCGCGTCACTTCGACGCGCGGGAACTCTTCGCGCGTGCGGATTTGCAAGTACGGGAACGACTTGCCGTCCTTGAGGTCCTTGTTGAACTTCGGCCGGATATCTTTGATGAGCCGGGCTTCGCGCATCAGGGCGTCGACTTCGCTCTCGCAAGGGATGAAGTCGATATCCGCGATCTGCTTGACGAGTTCGCACGTCCGCTGGTCGATCGCCGCTTCCTTGTTGAAGTAGCTCCCCGCCCGGCTGCGCAGGCTCTTCGCCTTGCCGATGTAGATCACGGTCCCCGCGGCGTCCTTCATCAGGTAGACGCCGGGCGTGTGAGGGAAGGTTTTGACCTTCTCCGAGGGGATGAGAATGAGTTCCGGTTCGGGCATGGGTGCTGAGTCCGTCCTGGATCCGAATTGCCACTCCGGATTATATACCCACTGTCAGTGCTTGTGCGGGTGCGGATGGTCATGCCCGTGCGAATGCGCTCGCGGTGAATCCTCCGCGGTGGCCACGACCAACTGCGCTTGGTGGATTCCCTTCAAACCCGACAGTTTCGCGGCGAGTTCCTGGAGTTCTGATGTCGGCCCGCGCAGGGCGATCAGCTCCATGCAGAGGTCGTGGTTCAGGTGGACGTGCATACTGCTGACGACGCAAGCCGCGTGGGCGTGCTGGATCTCGATCATTGTATCCGTGAGTTTCGTCCGATGGTGGTCGTATACGAGTGTCAGGCTCGCGGCCACATCGGTGGCCTCGGCGCCCCAAGCGTTTTTCGTCAGCTTCTCGCGCAGGAGTTGCCGGATCGCCTCGCTGCGCGTGGCGTACTGCCCCTCGACGCAGAAGGCGTCGAAGCGCTCGAGCAAGTCGCCCTCCAGCGACACCGAGAACCGCACGAGTTCGGACATGGGTCACTCGCTCTGGCTGGGAAGATCAGGGAACTCGACCCCGGCGTAGATGTCGCGCATCGGTATGGTGGCACTCACGGTCTCTATCGTGAGAGACGTGTCGAGTCCTTCAAAAGTGGTGCGGAGCCAA
>JBBRUN010000339.1:0-6333 GCA_038247765.1 Gemmatales bacterium
AAGGCCGTCGGCGAAGACGCGCGCAAGCAACTCCAGAAAGACATGAAAGACCGCGAGGCGGCCAAGGCCGATGCCGACAAGAAGAAGCTCGAAGACGCGGCCAAGCAGGCCGCCAAGGCCGAAGCCGACAAAACCCCCGGCGCCGAGCCGAAGGAACCGACCAAAGAAGAGGTCGATAAGCTGGCCCAAGCCGCGAAGGACTTGGACAGCCCCGACGCCGGCAAGAAAGCCGCCGCCGAGAAACAACTCGACGACTCCGTCGGCAAGCCGGCCCGCGAGCAACTTCAAAAAGAAATGAAGGACCTGAAGGGCGACGATCCGAAGAAAGCCCAAGAGGCCAAAGATCGCCTCGAAAAACTGGCCAAACAATGGCAGCCCGGCAACGGCTCCAAGGGCCAAGACGGCAAGCCGATCGTCGACAACCCCGAGAACCGCTTGAAGGCCGCCGAGCTCCAATTGGACGATTTCAAGAAGTACAAGGGCAACAAGGACTTCTTGAAAGAGAACAACATGAGCGAGGCCGAGTACGAGAAGTTCTTGAAAGGCTACGAAGAGCTGGTGAATAGCAAACGCCAAGATGCGGAGCAGACCAAGCTCAACCCGGGCCAAACCCGGCCCGCCGGGCCGACCTCGGTCGGCGCCAACGACGGTAGTGGTGGCCGGGTCATCGGCGGCCCCACCGCGGGCACCGCCTCCGGCGCCGGCGGTCCGTCTTTCGCCCCGCCCGGTTTCTCCGAGGCCCAACGCGACTTCGCCAAAGAAGCCCGCGAGGCGCTCGAGCAATCGAAGAAGCCGAAGAAGTGATCCGGCCCCGCGTCCCGGTTCAAGAAAGAAAAATTAGTGGCCCCAGAGGACACAGAGTTCACAGAGTCGAAACTGTTCAAGAATCGGCTCCCCCCTTCCCTATCATTTCCGACATGGCGAAGCTCCCGGATGTGCTCGTTCTCGGCGGTGGGATCATCGGCCTGACCTCGGCCTATTTGCTGGCGAAGGCGGGGCTGCGCGTCGAAGTGATCGACCGGCAGGAATTCGGCCGCGAAGCGAGTTGGGCCGGCGCGGGCATCTTGCCGCCGTTCGGCGACCCCTCCAAGACCCGGTCACCCGTCGATGCGCTACGGGCCAATAGCGTCGCTGGGTTCGCGGCCTTTTCCGCCGAACTGCCCTTCGACAACGGCTACCGGGTAACCGGTGGCATCGAAGTTCTGCATCCGGATTCGAGCTATTGCTTGCCCCTGTGGGATGCGGAAGGGATCGATTATCAAAAGATTGACCGTGAAGACTTGAATCGATTAGAACCGAGTTCGACTTGTCAAACTCCGACCGCTGACGCGGCCGGCTCGCCGGTTTGCTTCCTCCCCGGCTTCGCCCAAGTCCGCAATCCTTGGCACATCCGCGCACTCGTCGCCGCCTGCGCGGGCGCCGGCGTCTCACTGACACCCGGCTGTCAGCTCACCGAGTGGAAGTTGGTCGGTAACCGAGTCGATGGCGTCTTCGATTCCATGGGCAAACTGCACGAAGCGGGGCAGTACCTCATCGCCGGCGGGGCGTGGGCCGAGCAATGGCTAAGGCCGCTCGGCTGCAAGCTCGGCATTCACCCCGTCCGCGGGCAAATCGTGCTCTATCGCCCGGCGAAACCGCTGTTGAACCGGGTCATTCTCGATGGAAAGCGGTATCTTGTTCCCCGCGGGGACGGCCGCATTCTCGTGGGTAGCACCGAGGAGCCGGAGGCCGGTTTCGCGAAAGCGACGACGCCCGCCGGCGAACTCGATTTGACGCGCTTCGCCGAGAACTGGATCCCGGAACTGGCGAACGCGGAGATCGAACAGACGTGGGCCGGACTGCGGCCGACCTCCGCCGATGGACTGCCGTCGCTCGGGCCGGTGCCGGGGTTCAGCAACGTCTTCGCGGCCGTTGGCCACGGCCGCGCGGGGATACAATTGTCGCTCGGCAGCGCGCAATTGGTGCTAAATCATCTGACCGGCCGACGCTTGCCGGGGTATGCCGAGGCGTTCCGGTTGGATCGCCAACCGAACACCGACTTCCGCCCGGCCTTCCGCTCTTGAAGGTGGATTCGATGGAACCGCACAGCCACCGCGCGACCGCCCGTCAACTCGCCGAGGATCTCGGCTGGTTGGAAGAGCACTGCCGCAAGCACCCGGAGCTGACGCAGCACGCGGCCCACCTGCGTTTGGCCGGGGCGCTGACGCGGAACGTCATCGGCCCCGCGGTGGATGGCCAAGGTGCGAAGCCGTTGTTCCTCGCGGTCGTCGGCGGCGCCGGCGCGGGCAAGAGCACCGTCGTCAATTTTCTCGCCGGTTCGGTCGTCGCCGATGCCAACCCGCAAGCCGGATTCACGCGCCACCCCACGGCATTCTTACCCGCGACGCTCGGCGGAACTTGGCCGAGCCATCTCGGTTTCTTGGGGCCACTGCAACGGTTGTCCGACAGCAAACCGGCGGACCTCGACGAAGACGTCTACCAAGTGAAGCGCATCCCCGTCGGCGACAGCGATCCGCTCGCCGAGGTCGTGATCTGGGATTGCCCGGACATGACGACGTGGGCCTCGGCCGGGTACGTGTCGCGGTTGATGGAAGTGGTCGCGCTCGCCGATATCGTCGTCTACGTCGCCTCCGACGAGCGCTACAACGACGTGGTGCCGACGCAGTTTCTGCACCTGATGATCCAAGCCGGGAAGGCGGTCGTCTGCTGCTTGACCAAAGTCCGCGAGGTGAACGAAGAGGCGATGATCGCCGACTTCCGCGCCAAGATCATCGGCCAACTCCCGGCGTCCATCGGCGAGATCCCCGCCGTGCCGGTGGTGTCGATCCCATGGCTATCGGACGACGCCCGCAAGAACCCCGCCGGGGCCGGGGCGAAGTACCGCGTCGGGTTGTTGAATCAAATCCTCGCGCTCTGCCCTTCGACCGAAATCGCCCGGCAGCGGACGCTGACGAACGCCGTGAAGTATTTGGAATCGGCCGGGAACGGCTTGCTCGACGTCGCCCGACGCGACCTCAACGAATTCGACAACTGGCGCGCGGCCGTCGCCACCGGGCGCAATCAATTCGAAGAGCGCTACCGGCGCGAATATTTGTCGGGCGAAGCGTTCCGCCGCTTCGACCGTACGACCGAACAAGTGCTGGAAATGCTGGAACTGCCGGGGCCGGGTAAGATCGTGAGTTCGATCTTGGCCCTCATTCGCCTGCCGTATAAATACGCCCGCGAATTCATCGGCAAGACGCTGACCCGCCCCGCGTCGTTGAATCTGTCCGAACAGAGCGTGTGCAGCGGGGCGATGGCGTCGTGGCTCGACGCGCTCCAAGCCGAGGCCCTGCGCCGCTCCGGAAACAACCCGCTGTGGAAGCAAGTGACCCACGGATTCGACGCCGGGTTGAAGTCGCAAGCGAACGATTTGTTCGTGCAGCGCTACCACACCTTCGAACTGCAAGAGACCGACGAACTCGACCGCGCGGCTAGGGCCGTGCCGGAAGTGCTGACGAACTCACCGATCTTGCTCAGCGGTCTGCGCGTCGCCACGGTGGCCCTCGACATCGCCGCCATCGTCGCCGTGATCGTCTTCACCTGGACGCCCGATTGGTCGCTGCTGTTCATCATCCCCGCGGTGTCGCTCACCCGGCAAGTCATCGAGCTGCTCGTGAAACTCTGGGTCGATCTCGGCCGCAACAAACTCCGCGCGAAGCGCGAGGCACTGCTCGCCGAGCAACTCACCGGCCCGGTGGCGACCTGGCTCGGCGACTGGCCCTCCAGCGGCGGCAGTTCGCTCGAGCGCTTGCAATTGGTGCTCCGCCGCGTCCCGGACGCTATCCGCGAACTGTCCGCGCTGGCCCGTCCCGCTCCGATTCCGATCCCCACGCCCCCCGCGCCGCAACTATGAGCGAACCGACCGCCGAGCCGTTTCTGCGCACGCTCGCCCCGCTGCTGAAGGGCCTGGAGAGCCAACTCCGCCAATGGCTCGACGCCCGCCGGCGCTACCCCGTCACGCTCGTGCAGCGAGCCGAAATCGAGGGCCTCGCGGACGACTACCACCGCAAGAGCGCGTCGCTCGATGTCGATCGCCCGCTGCTCGTCATCATGCTCATGGGGGGCACCGGCGTGGGTAAGTCCTCGCTGCTGAATGCGCTCGCCGGGGCGCCCGTGGCCCAAGCCACATTCACCCGACCGACGACGCGCGACCCCGTCGTTTACTTCCACCAGACGGTGAAGTCCGACCGGCTCGATTCGGCCCTGCGGCTCTGCCGGTTCGCTCAGCACGACCGCGATGCGCTGATGCAGAAGGTCATCGTCGATACCCCCGACCTCGACAGCAACGACCTCGCCAACCGCGACAAATTGAAGGAACTCCTGCCCGTCGCGGATGTCGTGCTCTACGTCGGTTCGCAAGAGAAATACCACGACCAAATCGGTTGGGAACTGTTTAAGGATCAGCGGAAGCGCCGGGCGTTCGCCTTCGTGCTCAACAAGTGGGATCGCTGCCTCGACGCCGGGGCGGGCATTCGACCCGACGAAGATCTGTTGAAGGATCTGAAGGCCGAGGGATTCGAGAACCCGAAGCTCTTCCGCACGACGGCGCAGTTGTGGATCGACGCCGAGAAGGCGGGTCAGCCCGTGCCGCCGGATCTGCCCGAGGGCGAGCAATTCCGCGAGCTGCGCGACTGGCTCGAAGCGGGTCTGTCGCGGTTGGAAATCGAAGCCGTGAAGGCCCGCGGTGTGAGCCAACTCGTCGAACAATCCGAGCGCGTCATCGACTCGGTGAAGCCGCCGGATTTGTCGGTGCAAGCCGCGCGGGTTCGCACCGCGTGGGAAACCGTCCTGAGCACCGAAGCCGAGCAACAGGCCGAAGTGTTGGTCAGCACGCTGGAGCCGTATCAGCAGGAAGTCGAGCACCACTTCAGCGTGCAGGGCCAACAGCGCTTCTGGGGCCTCATGGCCGGGTATCTGCGCATCACCACGAAGTTCCGCTACTTCAGCACATCGCTGAAGGACCGCATCCCGTTCGTGCCGAAGCTGGGGGCCATCAACACGCCGGACAGTTGGAACCTCACCGAGTTCGTGCAGTCGTGCTCCCGCACTGCCGCCGAGCGCGTCTTGACCCAGCGATTGTCGGCGCTGTCGAACAAGTTGCTCATCGAGGCCGATCAAAAAGGGATGCCGTTGAACCTGCTGAACGGCCCGACGACCGACGCCACGAAATTGCAGTGGGAAGAACGCTACACCCGCGGTTTGGTCGATGCCCTCACACAGGTCGAACAAGAAGTCACCAAGCCGACCGGCTGGCGCCGCTTCGTCCGCGGCGGCATCACCTGGCTCGCCAACAGCGTGCCGACCGTCACGTTCCTCGGCTCCATCGGCCTCGTGCTCTATTTGGTGTTCGTCGAACTCTACGCCCCGAGCCTCGTGCTATTGCTGCTGCCGCTGTACCTCACGCTCGCGGTGCTCGTGGTCTTCCACATCGTCATCACCGTGGCGTTGCCCGTGCGTTGGGCATCGATTCGCGGGGATTTTCTCTCGCGGCTCGGGCTGCGGTTGCAATCCGAATTCGAACAAGTGTTCTTGCCCATCCCGGACACGGTGGCCGCGGCGGTTCGCGAGGAGCGCAAGCAAGTCGAAGCGATCGCGGCGGAAACGAAAGAGGTCGCGATGTGGCTGCGGAAGCGCGAAGACGCGGCCCACATCGGCGAGTTGTACGGCCGTTAGTTCCGCCCCGGCCCGATCGGGTCGAGGAAGCCCGGCGCCGGCAATGGCGGCGGCAACGGATCGCTCGGATCGGTGGGGCGCGGCCGGAAGGGATCGCGGCGCGTTTCCGGTTCGGTCTCCGTCCGCGGATTGCTCCGCAATCCACCCGAGCGCGGCGGCGGTAACGGATCGTCCCGATCGCGCGGAATCACATCCGGCGGCGTCAGCGGATCTCTCTCGCGGTCGAACAAATCTTTCGGGTCGGGGTTCCTGTTCCGCACCGGCTTGCTCGGGAAAATCAGGTCCATCGTCCCCGCGATCGGCGCATTGCTGCACCCCGCGAGCCAAAGGCACGAGCAAGCGATCAGAATGATAGCCACGTTCCGCATGCGGGCGGGATAGCGTGCCGACGCCGCGGAAGCAAGCCGAAAGAATCTGCCCCGCCCTTCGTCACCTGGGAGCGGATCACGTAGTCCAACGTCCGCAGCTTGGGCCCAGCGCACCGAGTTTCAAAACCCGAGCGGTGGGGGGGGGGGCGCGGCCCGCCGGCGGAGGCCGGGGGCGGCGAACCACCGGGAGGGGGGGCACCCCCCCGCGCGGGGGGTGGGGAAGAAAAGAGAAAAACAACGCGCAGCGGAC
>JBBRUN010000340.1:0-6326 GCA_038247765.1 Gemmatales bacterium
CTGCCGGCGACGTTCCTCAGCGGCCGCGCCGCGGCGGGCGGCGTGGCGCTGATCAACTCGGTGGCGAACCTCGGCGGCTTCTTCGGCCCGGTGATCCTCGGCTACGCGAAATCGGACGACGGCAGTTTCACCGTCGGCTTTGCGATCATGTCCGGTATCTTGTTCTCCGGCGGCCTGCTGACGCTGTTCGTCCGCACCCGTTCGCGGAGGGAAATTGCGTGACCACCCGATTCGATCTCACCGGCAAGGTCGCGCTCGTGTCCGGCGCCGCCAGCGGGCTAGGCCGGGCCTCGGCATTGGCGTTGGCCGAACACGGCGCGGATGTGATGCTCGCCGACCTCAACACCGAAGGCGTGCGGAAGACGGCCGACGACATCGCCGCGCTCGGTCGCCGCGCGGTGCCGGTGACGTGCAATGTGTCGGACCCCATCGCCATCCGCGATCTATTCGCGCGCTTGGATCGCGAGTTCGGGCGGATCGATTTCTTGGGGAACATCGCGGGCGAAGGATTCTTGGCGAAGCCCGAAGAGATCACGGTGGACCAAATGCAGCAGGTGTTTCAGAACCTCGTCTTCGGCCGGTTCTGCATGTGCCAAGAGGCGGGCAAACGCATGCTCGCCGCGAAAGGTGGCAGCATCCTCAACATCGGTTCGCTGGCGAGCACGACGGCGCTCGGGCGTGGCCACATCGCCTACAGCATGGCGATGGGCGCGGTGGTGCAGATGACGCGCGAACTCAGCACGGAATGGGCCGGCCGCGGGGTCCGGGTGAACGCGATCCTGCCGGCGCAGGTCGTGAATCCGAATCTCGAAAAGCGGATGGCCGCGGAGCCGGCAATCCAGCAGAAATGGCTCAGCGGCATCCCGGCGGGCCGGCTCGGGCAACCGGCCGACATCCAAGGGCTCGTCGTGTTGCTCGCGTCGGAAGCGTCGTCGTGGATCACGGGGGCGCTGATTCCGATGGACGGCGGCAACCTCGCCATGAACGCCGGGGGGACGATCGGATCATGAGCGACTTGCTCCGCGCGATGCTGACAATTCGCCACACAGAAGAGAGCTTGGCGCGCTGCCACCAGCGCGGGCTCATCCACGGGGCGTGCCACACCTACGTCGGCCAAGAGGCTATCGCCGTCGGCGTTTGTTCCCATTTGGGCGATGACGACGTCGTCTTCAGCACGCACCGCGGTCACGGTCACGCGCTGGCGAAGGGCGTGCCGCCGGAGCAGGTGATGGCCGAATTGTTCGGCCGCGCCACCGGTTGCTCGCGGGGCCGCGGCGGGAGCATGCACCTCTTCTCCCCCGAGCACGGCATGATGGGGACGAGCGGCATCGTCGGGCCGTGCATCCTGCAAGCGGCGGGGGCCGGGTACAGTTTCAAACTGCTGAAGCTCGACCGCGTCGCGGTGGCCTTCTTCGGCGACGGGGCCGTCAACAACGGGGCCTTCCACGAGGGGTTGAACCTCGCCAGCATTTGGAAGCTGCCGGTGCTGTTCGTGTGCGAGAACAACCAGTTCGCCACGGAGATCGCGTTCAGCTACTCCGCGGGGAATCCGGATGTCGCGGGGCGCGGCGCCAGTTACGGGATGCCGGGCGTGCTGGTCGATGGCAACGATGTGCTCGCCGTGCGCGAAGCGTCGGGACGGGCGGTGGAGCGCGCCAAAGCGGGGGAAGGTCCGACGCTGTTGGAGTGCCGGACCTACCGGACCCGCCCGCACGCCGAGGGCATGGGCGACTTCGGCTACCGCACCAAGGACGAAGTCGAGACATGGAAGAAGCAGTGCCCCATCCAGCGCTATCGGGCTGAGGTGGAACGGGCCGGAGAGATCGAAGCGGAAGTCGTCGTAGATGTGGCCAAAGCCCAAGCGGATGCGGAAGCGGGGCCGTGGCCCGAGGGATCGTCGGCTTCGACCCATGTCTATTCCGAAGCCAAAGCCATCGCGTCGGCGGCACCACCGCCGGGGTCGCGCGCGATCACCTATCTGCAGGCGACGCTCGAAGCGCTGACTGACGCCATGGCTCGCGATCCGGGCATCTTCGTGCTAGGCGAGGGCATCGGTGTCCGCGGTGGGAACTTCAAAACGACCAGCGGCTTATTCGCGAAGTACGGCGGCGTCCGACTCTGCGATACGCCCATCGCCGAGCGCGGTTTCGTCGGCCTCGCCTGCGGCGCCGCCATGACCGGCACGCGGCCGGTGGTCGATTTCATGTTCGCCGACTTCGTCCTCGACGGCCTCGGCGAGATCATCAATCAGATCGCCAAGATGCAATTCATGTCGAGCGGCCGGCTGAAAATGCCGGTGCTGCTGCGCGGTTGCATCGGCGTCGGCCACTCCGCGGCCACGCACCACTCCGGCAGCTACTATTCCCTATTCGCCCACATTCCCGGATTGAGGGTCGTGGTGCCGTCGAACGCGTATGACGCCAAGGGACTGCTGGCGCACGCCCTGCGCTGCGACGACCCGGTGCTCTTCCTCGAACACCGCGAGTTGCTCAACGCGAAGACCGGCGTTCCCGAGGTGGATTACGAAATCCCCTTCGGCCAAGCGGCGATTGTGCGGACCGGCACCGCCGCGACCGTGGTCGCTCTCGCCGCGATGGTACCGAAGGCGCTGAAAGCGTGTGACCTTCTTCAGCGCGAGGGGATCTCGGTCGAAATCATCGACCCCCGCACGGTGGCGCCGCTGGACATCGGAACGATCCTCGCGTCGGTCCGCAAGACCGGCCGGTTGCTGATCCTCGACGAGACCTTCGGCCCGTGCGGCATCGGCGCCGAAATCGCGGCCCGCGTCGGCGACGAAGGCTTCGACGAACTCGACGCGCCCATCCGACGGCTGAACGGCGCCCACGCGCCGACGCCGTACAGCCCGCCGCTGGAACAGGCCGTAATTCCCTCGGACGGCGACGTGTTGAAGGCGATCCGCGATTTGCTGGCCGAGTGAAGGGGCTTCGACCATGACCGAGATCGTACTCCCCCGCCTCGGCTGGACCATGGAAGAAGGCGTCTTCATGGGCTGGCTCAAGCGCGACGGCGAAAGCGTGAAAGCGGGCGAGCCGATCTTTTCCGTCGAAGGGGACAAGTCGGTTCAAGAGATCGAGGCGCTCGCCAGCGGCACCGTGCGCTTCGCCGCGAATGGCCCCGGAGAAGGGGACACGATCCCCGTCGGCACGGTGCTCGGCCACATCGAGACGGCCGATTGTGCCGGCAAGTTTCCCAACTTGCCGCTAGTCGAGCGGAATGAGATTGTCGAGACACTGCCTGCTCCAATCGAGTCGCAAACACAGGCGATCACCCCGCGGGCACGGAAGGTGGCACGCGAGCGCACCATCGATGTCGGAGGGATCGTCGGCACCGGTCGCAACGGCCGCATCCGCGAGCGCGACCTGCCGGTTGCCGAACAATCCATGCGAATCTCTCCGCTCCGCAAGACCATCGCGGAGCGAATGCTTCACAGCCAGCGCACGACGGCCCCGGTCACCTTGACGTCCGTCGTCGATGCCACAAACTTGGTGAACCTGCGCGGGCAATTCCGAGCGACCGGCGCGACCGCGCCGAGCTTTACCGACATCATCGTCAAATTGACGGCGCTCGCGTTGAAGCAACACCCCGAAATGAATGCCCGCTGGCACGACGACGGCATTTCGATCTTGTCCGACATCCACATCGGCATCGCGGTCGATACCCCGGCCGGCCTGCTCGTCCCCGTGATTCGGGATGTGCCCGCACTGCCGTTGCGCGTGATCGCGGCGCAAACGAAAGCTCTCGCGGACAAAGCCCGGGTTCGCTCGCTCGCGCCCGATGAGTTACAAGGGGGCACATTCACGATCACGAACTTGGGCGCCTTCGGGATCGACGCCTTCACGCCGATCATCAATTGGCCGGAGTGCGCGATTCTCGGCATCGGCGAGATCCGCAAGCAACCCATGGTTGTGGACGATCGGATCGTCGCCCGTCACGCCGTGACCCTGAGCCTCACGTTCGACCACCGCGTGGTCGATGGAGCCCCCGCGGCGCGGTTCTTGAAAACGCTGCGCACCGCCGTGGAGAACCCCTCGGCTTGGCTCGTCGAATGAACGATCAAATCGCGTAATCGGGCTGGAACATCTTCGCCGTTTTCGGCGACAGGAACACCATCTCCCCCGACACCAGCCCCAGTTTCTTGTACTGGTCCGGCGTCAGATCGACGTTCACCACCAAGCCGAAATCGTCGGCGCGGACGCGGACCTTGACCACCGAACCGGCCGGGTTGATGTGGATGATCTTGCCGCGGATGCAGTTGCCGACGGCACCGGTGCGGTCCAAATCGAGTTCGTGCGGCCGCACGTAGACCGCGGCGGTGCCGGAGCCGGTTTCGTGCACCCGGCCGCTTTCGATCGGCATCTCCACATCGCCCAGCAGCACGCGGCCGTCCTTCAATTGCGCTTGGAAGATGTTGACGTTACCCAAGAAATCCATGACGAACGCGTTGGCCGGCTTCTCGAATACCTCGGCGGGCGTGCCGGCTTGCTCGATCCGCCCGGCGTTCATGATGACGATCTTGTCGGCGACTTCAAAGGCTTCTTCTTGGTCGTGCGTCACGAACAAACTCGTGACGTGGAACTCGTCGTGGAAGCGGCGCAGCCAAGCCCGCAGCTCGGTGCGGACTTTCGCATCGAGGGCGCCGAAGGGTTCGTCGAGCAGGATCACCTTCGGTTCCGGAGCGAGCGCGCGGATCAGGGCGATGCGCTGCTTCTGGCCGCCGGACAGTTGCGAGGGATAGCGGTGGGACATCGTTTCGAGCCGGACGAGGTGCAGCAATTCCTCGACGCGGGCTTTGATGCGGTCGTCTTTCCAGCGGCGGACGCGCAGGCCGAAGGCGACGTTTTCGAACACCGTCATGTGCTTGAAGAGGGCGTAGTGCTGGAAGACGAAGCCGACGTTGCGCTCCTTGGCCGACTGGTTCGTGATGTCGTCGTCGTGGTACGAGACCGTGCCCGAGTCGGCGACTTCGAGCCCGGCGATGATCCGCAGCAGGGTCGTTTTGCCGGAGCCGGAGGGGCCGAGTAGCGCGACGAGGGCGCCGGTGGGCGCTTCGACGTTCACGTTGTCGAGGGCGACGAAGTTGCCGAATTTCTTGCTGACGTTTTTGGCCGTGATACTCATACGGAACAAGATACGGGGCCGCGGGCGGGCGGGAATCGGGCGAGCGTGGGCACCAAAGAAATTTCGTACGACGCCTCGATCGCGCAGTTTCAGTTTCAGATTTCGGTCATTCTCGCCACCCCCCCGGGCGAAAGCTCCGAAAGCGAAATCTAAAAACAACCATTTCCCGAACGTGTGCCATGCCCATCGGAAACTTGTGCCCTATCCCCATAGACTCCAACGAGTTCGGTCCGGCAGGCCCGCACGGCGACTGGCTCTTGTCTGGGTCTCGGCTGCGATCAGGCGACCACGGCGACGGTTTCGCGGCGGTTGCGGTAGCGTCGAACCGCACCGATCAAGCCGAGGCCCATCGCCCCGACGGCGAGGATCGTCCCCGGCTCGGGCACGGGGGTGAAGTTGACCGTGATGTTGGTACCCGTGACGACGACTTTCCATCCGGTACCGACTTGAAAGTTGGTACCGCTGACGCTGAACGGATTGTTGGCATCGCCGTCGGTGTAGGTTTCGGCCACGAGGAAGCCGTTGGCGTTGAGCGAGTCGAATGTCGCGATCACGCGGGTGTATTCCAATGTGCCGCTGGTGTTCAGGGTGCCATCGTTGGTCAGTTTGATGTTGACTACGCTCGTGTTCGTATCGCGTCCGAAAGTCGTCGCGGCGATCTTGCTGGCCGCAGTGGTGTCGCCGACGCCGGTGCCTTGGGCGGCAACAGCTTGCAGATTGGCATTGTTTGCAAGAAGGACGCTGGCGGTAGTGAACGTATCGGTTGCGAGTATGCCATCGCCTGCAAGAATGGTGCCATTGGTGTTGATGGTGACGTTCCCAGAGGCCCTCCCACTGCCACCGAAGGTTGCTCCTGAATGAACCTGAATATTCCCGGTGCCGGTTCCGCTACCGGACGCGTTTGTCACAAGCAGCGTGCCCCCGTTCACGATTGTATTACCAGCATAGGAGTTGGAAGTGTTGGTGAGTTCCAAGGTGCCGGTGCCGGTCTTCAAAAAATCGGCTGTGTTGCTTCCGGAGATTATACCCGTCAAGCGGGTCCGGTCGACGACAGTTCCAACCCCGCGCGTGACGTTGAATTCGCGGATTTGGTAGGCTGCACCGTTATCGAGTTGAATGCCGTTTTGGAACGTCAGCGTGGCATTCGATTGCGTAGAGCCAAATCGAAGGGCATAACCATTACCGAC
>JBBRUN010000341.1:0-6305 GCA_038247765.1 Gemmatales bacterium
GCGTAGCTGCCGGTTTTGTTTGCGGCCTGCCACCCGGCGGTTTCCCAGAGCAGTCGGTGGATGGCGGTGACGAACGCGAATTCGAGAACCAGCCCGATCAGGCCGCACAGGATCCCGAAAAACGCGAGTGCGGCAATCTCCGGCGGAAGTTCGAACACTGTCCGGCCGACGAGCCAAGGAATCACCGAGGTAATCGCCGAGGTCTCGCCGATAGCGGTGAAGACCGCCCCGAAGGCGGGCAGACGCACCCACATTTCGACGCCCACCGCCGCGGCCGCCCCCCGCACTTGTAGGTATCCGCGCAAGCGGAACCAGCAGGCCATCAAGCC
This sequence comes from Gemmatales bacterium, assembly GCA_038247765.1. Taxonomy (GTDB): domain Bacteria; phylum Planctomycetota; class Planctomycetia; order Gemmatales; family Gemmataceae; genus JALHQU01. Next base: position 330 of record JBBRUN010000341.1, read on the forward strand.
GACTCCCCAACACGCGGTGGTGAGCACGCTGAGCGGAACCCAGACGAATATGTATTCCGGCGGTTGGGGGCCGACCGCCGCGCGCAGACTGAGGGCGAGGATCGCCAAGGCGATGCAGACCAAAAAGAGCCACAGGCTCAACGTGAGCCGCGCTAGTCCGGCCCGCGCCCGGGCGGCTTCGATGGCGGGCACGGCGGGCGTGTCGTGAAGGCTTTCGGCCGGGTGGGTGTGCCTCGGGACGTGGATCGGCTCCCGGCACCCCGGGCAAGCGACCGTGACGACGGCCGCCGACCGCTGAACGCGCAGGTTCGATCCGCACACCGGGCAACAAAAGAGCAACGCCATCGCCGTGCCCTCCCGAGGCACCCGAACCGATTACGGCCGGTCGTTCTGGTCGATCCAGTCCCGCACGGCCCCGCGGCCCGCACCGACCATCCGCCAGTATACGCCGGCGATCATCAAACCGCCGAGGAGGAAGGCCCCCGCGCGAACCGCAACGCGGTTGTTCCCGAGTTTGTCCAGTTGCGGTTCCACTTGGGTGTTCCATTGGGTCTTCACCAAATGGTTCGTGTCGCCGCTCACTTCCCGTGGCATCGGCCCGAAATTGTACGCCGGGGTCAACGCCCCCGTGGCGACCAAACCGCCGAAGATCAAGCCCAAGAGCACGAGGTAGCGGGTCGCCCGGCCGGCGAGGCGGTTGCTGTTCAGCGCCGTGCCGATGCGGCCGAGCGCCGAGGCGAACCAAACCTCCGCCAGCACGAACGCCGTCGCGCCGACCATCAACCCGATCCGCTGCATGATCCCTTCGTTGTCGCCGGGGAGCATCAGGCTCCACTCCGCCCCGCCGTTGATGCGCACGACGACCGGCAGATCTTGCTCGCCGAGAGCCAGCAGGGCCGCCACCGGGAACACGATCGCGATCCCGGAGCAGACGACGAGTAACGTCGCCAGCGCCGAGAAGAGCGCCAAGCCGCGCGTCTGGGCTTTTTGCGGGACCGACGCCACGCCGAAGCGACCGATCAGCATCAACAGCACGCCGAGGACGAACGGCGCGATCACCGCGACGATCTCGATTTCCTGCTGCGATGTCAACCAAACCTGACCCGAGTAACCGGGATCCTTCACCGGGATCGGCCCGACGAATTGTTCGTAGAGTTTGATGCCGTTCAACGCGAGGATCGGCATCAAAAAGAACGGGATCGACGCCCGCACCCACCAGAGCCCACCGCGGACTTTTCGCCAGCGACGGACGACTTTATCGGTGATGTCGCCCTCTTCGTTCCCGGTCGATTTGCGGGTGAACGGGTCGGGCGGTCGCCGCTTCTCTTCGGGCGGGAGTGCGGCCGGGGCGGTTCGGCCGCGGCGCGGCGCGACGGTCGGTTCGGCGAGCGAAGGCACCGACGACCGCGCCGACGCGGGGGAATCGTCCGAAAACGGCAGGGCCGTCGCGGATCGGGTCGCCGCGGTGGGCGGCGAGACTTGCGGCCCCAAGTTAAAGTCGCCGAACGAGGGGGATCGACCGCTGGCCTTCGCCGGTGGCTCCGCGGTCGCGGCCGGCAGTTTCGGGGCATCGGCCGGGATCGGGAGGACATTGCCGCAGGTGGGGCAGCGACCGCGCTTGCCGCCCGCGTCGTCCGGAGCGTGGAGGACGCCCCCGCAATTGGAGCAAGTGACCTTGATCGGCATAGTTCCCTCGGGGCTGAATCGGGGCGGGGAAAAGACTTGCGGACAGTGTACCGCCCGGCCCGCGCAAATCCATCGCAGGACGGGGAAAGTGGCTGCGGCAGCGCATTCCGGCGATTGCGAAAAACAAGCTAGCCGGTGTGGGATGGACTATTTCTTCTCGGGCACCGGCGCGAGTTTCTTCAACCGCTCTTGCCGATGCTTTTCTTCTTCCGCCGTCCACGGCCGGCCGTCGACCGAATTGATGACGTGCTGGGTGGTGAATTTGGTGTAGCTATGCTCGCGGTGAATGATGGTCAGCGGATTCCAGTCGCCACAAGCACCTTCGACTTTGAGGGAAAAGATACAGGCAATACCTGTTCCTTTTCTTGCCTATTCATTTCTGGTTCTCATTCTTTAGTACTTCATGCATAATGATAGATGTCACGCTGTATTACATTTTCTCCAAACTCGCTTCGAGTTGGTCGGCGAAATCTTTCATCAATTTCATCGCCGTGTCTTCGTGGGATAAGATCTCGAAGACGACCTGCTCGCTTGGTCATTCCGAAGGATTGACGGAGGGTAGTGGGCAACGCGTCGGAAAGTGCGCGGTCGGTCACTTCGGATCGGGCACGGCCCACGCTGGATCGTAGTCGAGCGAGAAAATCTGTTGAATCCGCTCCGCCCGGCCGCCGTCGCGGTCGAGCAGCGATTCCAAAGCCTCGCGGATACGGGCCAGCCGGGGGTCGGCCAAAACCGTGTCCGCGTCGGGCGCGCGCTGGATGCGGTCGAGGATTGCGGCGACGTCCAACAGTTTGGAGCGGGCTTCCAAAAAGTACGCGTTGAGCGCGGCCGGGGCGGGGAGCGGTTGCATGGCGGATCAAACCGAGGAAGGCGAAGGGGGTTTCGATCCAGTGTACCGCGCCTTCAATTCGAGCGTCACCAGTTGATTCAAACTGCCGGAGCGGAAGCCGTCGAGATCGAGCGAGACGAACTTGAAACCGATGTCGTGCAGTTTCGCCGCCAGCGACTGGCGAACCGCCGGGTCGAGCAAACGGGCGATGTCCTCGGCCGGCACTTCGACTCGGGCCAAGTCGCCTTCGTGATATCGCACCCGGCCATCGCGGAGGCCGAGCGATTTCAGATAGGCTTCGGCGAGTTCCACGCGCAGCGTCCGTTCGGGAGTCACGGCCAGCCCGGGGGCGAGCCGGCTCGATAAACACGGCGACGCCGGTTTGTCCCAGACGGGCAAGCCCCAATGCTTCGCGAGTTCGCGCACATGGGCCTTGGTGAACCCGGCCTCTTGCAGCGGGTGCCGGACGTGGTGTTCGGCCGCGGCGGTGAGGCCGGGACGGTAGTCGCCCAAGTCGTCGAGGTTGGCGCCGCTGCACACGGTGCTCAACCCGAGCGATTCCAGTTGGCTCTCGATGCGGGTGTAGAGTTCGCTCTTGCAGAAGTAGCAGCGGTCCCCGCCGTTCTTCTGGTAGGCCGGGTTGTCAAACTCCGTCGTCGGCAGCACCTCGTGACGGATGCCGATGAGCGCGGCGAGTTCCCGCGCCGCCGCGAGTTCGCTGCGCGGGACACTCGGGCTATCCGATGTCATGGCGATCGCGCGATCCCCGAGAGCGAGGAACGCGGCCTTGGCCACGACGGCGCTGTCCACGCCGCCGCTGAAGGCGACCACCGCACCGGGCATGGCGCTCAGAATGGATAGTAAACGCTCACGCTGTTCAGGGGTCACGGATGTTCCTCACGCAGGCGAGAATGCCGAGTGGGGATTATAGGCACCGCAAATCAATCCAAGGACAGTGTTTCGCCGCCCGCGGGAGTGACGGCTGCCCAAAATGCGCCGGGACTGACCGAACGCGTCAGCGAGCGGACGCTGCCGTCCATCATTCCTACAAGCATGGAATTGGAATATGGGGTTTGTGGAATCGTCGGATCGCAATCTTCGATCTTCGGCTTGACTTGGAAGGTCTTCGTAGGAATCGGACGATTCGGATAGGGGAATTCGTCGCCGTCGACATCGGACGCAAACGTGGGCCATCGATGCCTCGCTTCTAACGCGATAGATTCGCCATCATTGTCCGTCAAATCCGGACGAATCTGATAACTCGAAGCAGGGCCGTGATGAGTACTAAAATCGGTGCGGTTGGCTTTCGTTCCACATCGCGAATAGTGTTCGGCTAAACAAAAAGTGTTGCTTGTCCCATCGGAAAAGGTTGAATTAAAGTGCGGCTTGTACCCAAAAACAGCAAAGTTTAGAGGAAAGCTGCAATTCCCTACGCGGTTGGGGTAAGCTTTGTAACTCGGGTCATCAACATTGCGATATATGTATGCCTGAGGAGCTTGAATAGCTCCGTATTGGTAACGATATGTTCTGGCTGCATCCCCATCTAAATAAGGCATTATGTTCACGTAGGCAATCGTGCAATCCGGAAAATAATCGCTGTGAACCAGCGCGGCCAAGCGGCCATCATGAACAGCGGCGTGACTGTGAATGGCGAGTTGGATTTGCTTGATCTGATTCTGGGCGCGCAAACGATTAGCCGACTCGCGGATTTTTTGAACCGCAGGTAGAAGCAACCCGACCATCACAGCCAGAATCGCAATCACCAAGATGAGTTCGAGCAACGTGTAAGCGATGCGAGCCTTCATGGCTTGGATCTCCATTGGAAAGAATCAATCCGCTTGATCGACGATCGTTTTGGCGGTTTTTTCGTAGAGCTTTTTTGGAGAATCCTTTGTGATCAGATAATACATGCCATTCTTTTTCGTGATCAACGAAATTCTTACCACCATTACTCCCGATCCAGACAAATTGACGGTCCGATTTTTCCAAGGACTCGCTGCCGCATTTTCCACACCTTCAGATTCGCCATTGACCGGCGGACCCATGTCTTGCCAAACCCCTTCGTTTTTGACTCGCCAGATGACTTCCACTTTGACTCTGTAGAAATCCTCTCCATTGCCTTTCGTCCACTTCACATCCGTAATCGTTTTCCCGTTTGCTGCGTCCCACACCACCGCTTTGTCAAAGTCGATCGTCCCCGTTCCTGGCAATGGGTTCGTGATCGTACCGGGTAGATCCTCAGACTGCTCCAGAGTCGTACCGGGTAATTGGGCCGGAGCGAATGAAGCAATAAACAACACGGCGGCGAATACAATTGCAAATTTCATGGTGCTACTCCTTGGTGATACAAGCAGAGTAGCGAGTGAAAAAAAAACCGACAAGGCCAGTGTCGGGAATTCCCGCAAATTATTCTCGGATGCCCTTCGTGAACAGTTCGCGGAGTTGGGCCGTGATCGGCCCCTGTTGACCGGTGCCGATGACGCGGTCGTCGACCTTGGTCACGGCGATGACTTCGGCCGCGCTGCCGGTGAGGAAGATTTCGTCGGCCACATAGACATCGTACCGCGTCAGGCTCTCTTCCCGGAACGGGATACCCGCTTTCTGGGCGAGGTCGATGACGAAATTCCGCGTGATGCCTTCGAGGATGCCCGCGTCGGACGGCGGTGTCCGCAGAACGCCTTTCTTGATGACGAAGATGTTGTCGCCGGTGCACTCGGCGACTTCGCCTTTGTGGTTCAGCATGATCGCTTCGAGACACCCGGCCCGGATCGCTTCGATCTTGGCGAGGATGTTGTTGAGGTAGTTCAGCGACTTCACCCGCGGGTTGGTCGCATTCGGGTGATTGCGGACGTACGACGACGTGATGACTTCCAACCCCGCCTCGTAGAGTTCCTTGGGGTAGAGCACGATGTCGTCAACGATGATGATGATGTTCGGTTCGCACTTGCGCGGGTCGAGCCCCAAACTTCCGGCGCCGCGCGTCACGATCAAGCGGATGTAGCCGTCGATCTTCTTGTTGTGCGCGACCGCGTCTTCGACGGCTTTCGTCATGTCCGCGGGCGGGATCGGAATCTTGAGCGCGATGGCCTTGGCGGAGTCGTAAAGCCGGTCGATGTGTTCCGGGAGTTTGAAGACTTTGCCGGAATAAACGCGCAGGCCCTCGAAAACGCCGTCGCCGTAGAGCAGGCCGTGGTCGTAGACGCTGATCTTCGCATCGAGTTTGTCGTGGTACTGGCCGTTGATCCAAACTTGCGTCGCCATCGCGCGGGAACTCCGGATGCAGATCTGTCAGGGCATTATAGTTGTGGCCCGTCGCCCCGTCGCGATTCGCTTGATCCGACATTGCGCAAATTCGGCTCGTCGGAGCCGGACGCGTGAGCGACGTATTTTTCCGCTCCACGGCAACGGTGGTTTCTCACAGCCAAACGCGAACGTCGCTGACGCGTCCGGCTCCGACGAGC
>JBBRUN010000342.1:0-6297 GCA_038247765.1 Gemmatales bacterium
CGACGCCGACTGGCTCCGCCTGCGTACCAAAGTCGACGAAGGCGAGACGGAATTGCTCCGCTTGGTCGGCACGGCCCGCAAGGCGATCGACACGCATTTGGTCGGCTCCCCCGATTCCGGCGATCTCACGGCGCGGATCCGCGCGATGATGGAATGCTTTTGGCCATTCTGGGAAGCGACCCTCGGCGGCCCGAACCGGCCGGGGCTCGGCTCGCGGCGGTACCTCGCCCTGCGACGATTGAAAGAAGAAATCAAAGACTACTGGTACGGTTTTGGGCCGCTGGAAGATCTGCTCGACGATCCGACCGTGTCCGAAATTATGGTGCTCGACGCGGATCACGTTTTCGTTGAGACGGGCGGGCAAATCGAAGATTCGGGCCGGCGTTTTCTCACCGAACCGAAGTTGGTCATCAAGAATATCGTCCACGGCGGGGAGCGTGAGTTCAACGACAGCCAGCCGCTGGTCAACGTGCGGATGGCGGACGGCAGCCGCGTCAACGCGGTCCACGAGTGCTTGGCTCTGCGCGGAGCTTGCTTGACCGTCCGCCGATTTCCGAAGGTCCGCCTCACCATGGAGGAGCTGATCGCCCGCGGTTCCATCACCGAAGCGGCGGCGGCGTTCCTTCAAGCGGCCGTAATCAACCGCCGGAACATCCTCGTCTCCGGGGGTACCGGCACGGGGAAAACCACCCTGCTGAACTGCCTGAGCATGTTCATCCCGGACAAGGAACGGATCGTCACGATCGAAGACACGGCGGAACTCCAATTGCAAAAAACGCACGTCGTCACACTGCAAGCGCGGCCCGCCAACTTGCAAGGAGAGGGGGAAATCAGCATCCGCGATTTGGTGAAGAACTCCCTGCGGATGCGGCCCGACCGGATCGTCGTCGGGGAATGCCGCGGGGCGGAAGCGTTGGACATGCTCCAAGCTATGAATACGGGCCACGATGGCTCCTTGACCACGCTGCACGCGAATAATCCGCAAGATGTCGTGCAGCGGCTTGAAACCATGTGCCAGATGCCGCCGAATAAAGAGATGCCCGTCGAATCGATCCACCGGATGGTAACCTCGGCCATCGACTTGGTAGTCCAGCTACAAGCGGGGTACGAATCGCAGACGCGGCCAGATGGGACTATCGGCCGCAAGCGGACCCGCGTCATCAGCGATATCTCCGAATTCGTCGGGTTGGCCCCGACCGGGGGCATCGTGATCAAATCGCTCTTCACCCGGGCCGAGGCGGGGCCGTTGCGACCGACCGGTTGTTTGCCGACGTTCCTCGTCGACTTGGTCGCGGCCGGTTTGGCGCCGGACCCGCTCGCCTTCGTCCGCGATGCGGCGCCGAGCGCGGGGGGTTCCCGATGAATCCCGCTATTTCCGGTCTCGTCGCATCGGTGGCGCTCGGCTTGGCCGTCGGTCTCGGTTCCATTCGGATCATCGGGTTGATCGACCGCTTCAATCGAAGCTACCGCGCCGACTTGGTCGATCGGATGTCCCGCAGCGGCATGGACACCGATACCGTCGACGCTTGGCTCCGCGGTCGGATCGTCGGCGGGTTCGCGGTCTGGCTCTTCTGCTGGATCGGGCTCGGGATTTTCCCGGTCGGAATTATGCTCGCTGTGTTCGTGTACGTGTTGATCCCGCTGATGCTCGAACGCGCGTTGACCAACCACCGCACGCTCCTGCGGGATCAACTCGTGACTGCGGTGCGGGCGCTCGCCAGCCAACTGCGCGCCACCGCGATCCTCGTCCGCGGTCTCGATGACGTCGCGGAGACGATGCCCCCACCGCTCGGGCCGTTGCTTCGCCAAACGATGGGACGATACTTTGCCGGCATGGCCGACCTGCCGCTTGTGCTCAACGAATTGAAGGATCGCTTGGAGATGGACACCTTCTCGCTGTTCGTGGTCGCCGTTTCCACCGCCGACCGGCGCGGGGGCGGTTCGAAGGAAGGGGGCATCTCCGAGGTGCTCGACGCCATCGGTAACAGCCTGCAAGAGAATCAGCGCATCGAGCGGAAGCGCGAGACCGACACGGCCGCGGGGCGGTTGCTCGTCAACTTGCTCGTCGTCTTTCCGTTTGTCTTCCTCGGGTAGTTTTATTTCCTCGACCCCGAAGGCACCGGGTCGGTTTTCACCACGATTTTGGGACAACTACTGCTGTGCGTCGTCGGTGGGCTGTCGTATTTAGCCATGTGGCTCGCGCGGAAAATCCTCGGCTTGGCGGAGGTTTAATCCATGATCCTTCTTTGGGCTATTGCGCCCTCGGCGGGCTTTGCACTCGCGGGCGCCGTACTCATGGGCTTGGCCGTGGCGTGGTTCACCGCAGCACTGTTGCGCATCGCTACCGCGGACCGCGGCGACGACGAGCGCAGTGATCCGATCGAACAACGCCGGCGGGAAATGCTCCGGGGTCGTTCCAAAACGTACCAGTGGTTCGAGCCGATGGTGGACGAACTCGCCGGGGTGGCCGGGCGGCGTTTCCCTGTGACCGTAGAAAAATTGAAGCAAGCTTTGCCGCTACTGAACCCGCTACCGTGGACCGGGGAAGAGTTCGTCGCCATCAAAATGGTGGAGGGGATGGGGGCATTCTTCGCCGGCACGTTTTTGGGCCATGTGTTGTTCGGCGAGTTCGTCGCGCCGGTGATCGGTCTGCTCGCCGCGGTGACCACGCCGCGGATCGTGATCAATGGCGTCCTCAAGAAAGCGGATCACTACCGGGCGACGGTCCGCAACCGGCTCCCGTTCGCCGTCGATTTGGTTTCGCTGATGGTGCTGTCCGGCGCGACTCTCCGGGCGTGTTTGAAAACGGCCACCGCGGAAAATCGCGGCCACCCGCTCGGCGACGAATTGGCCCGCGTTTGGGTCGGCATAGACAACGGCCTTTCGCAAGCCGACGCGTTGCGTTCGATGGCCGCGCGCGTCAACGAATCGGATCTGACCGAAGTGGCGACGGTGCTGATCGCCGCCGACGAAAAGGGCGGAAAAGAATTGCCGGCGATGCTGGACCGCATGGCGGCGGTCTTGCGAGTCCGGCGCGTCCAATACATGGAGCGGGCCTCGGAGCGGGCCAAAGTGATGATCACCTGGCCCGGAATGGTCATCATGGTTGCCTGCTTGCTCATCGTCGCGGCGGTGTTCGTACTCCCCGCTACGGCCCGTTGATTCGAAACCGAGGATGCTCATGCCCGCGCGGATCCGCATCGTGAAAGGCCCCGATCAAGGGTCCGAAACCGTCCTCACTACCGGCGAAGTCCGCATTGGCCGCGGCGCCGGTTGCCAATTCGTGGTCAGCGACGAAATGTTCAACGGCCAACTCCGCGTCTTTTTTCAAGGGGCCACGTATTGGGTGTCGAACGAAACCGAGTCGAAGGCGTATGTCATCGCGCTCAACCCACTGACGCGGAAATACGAAGCAACCGACTTTCCGTCGGGCTCGAAACGGGTTTGGGATCACGAATACCAGATTCAACCGACCGCGAATACGGTTCTGGCGTTGACGGTCGAAGAAGCTCCGGAAGGTTCGACGGAAGACGATGACGACGACTCGGGGAGAGTGGTCGTCACGCGGACCCGAACTCCGGCCGAAGAAAAGAAGGCCCGCGACCGGCTTTACATGATCATCGCCGGGCTGTGCGCGCCGCTGGCGGTGTTGCTTTTCTTGCAACCCTCGGCCGACTCCGGGCCATCGGTGGAAACGCCGATGCAAGTCTCCAAGCGCTTCGACCGCGTGATCGAAGAGCTGGCCAAACTGAAGTCCCACCCCCGGCACGGTCGCTCGGTGGCCATGGCCGGCGGATTGATCCGCGATGCGCGATTGGACGAAATCAGCGACCGGCCGATCGCGGCGGCCAGCGGATACCAACAAGCCCGGGACGAACTCGACCGAGCACTGGGCGACCGCCCCACCGACGACCGCCGGACGGATGCGGACCCCACCCCCGGCGATGCGCCCGAGCCGGCCGACAAAGCGCTCTGATCCGCACGAGAGTTCGCCGCCGATCGACTAGTCGTACTCGGCAAACTCCCCTCCCGAACCCGGTAATTGGCCATGTCCGATTCGCTCGTCACACTCTTCGAATTTCGCAACGGGCCGGAAACGCTCCTGCGACGGGTGCGGCACGCCGTGTCCGATCAGCGGTTTATCGTGAAGTCGGTGGCATCGGGTGCGCCGGCCGACCGGATCGCCGGGAAGCTCCGCAAAGAATACGACTTCGCCGCGGCGATGAATCACCCGCGGATTCTGAAACCGCGCGATTGGGACCCGACCACAACGACCATCACGTACGACGATGCCCAAGGCACCCTCGAACAACTGGTCCGGCAGGAAGGAAAGCTGGATCCGCCGGTCGTAGCGCGCGTTCTTTACCAGTGTCTCGATGCATTGGCGTATCTCCACGGCCAAGGCTACGGTCACGGGGGATTGAATGTCGGCAGCGTATTCGTAACTCCGGACGGCGACGTGGCCATCGGCGATTTCGTCGGTTATCGCTTGGACCGTCGCGGCAGTGGCCTGCCGATCTGGCCGGAATATCCGCTTCGCTACCGAGCCCCCGAACTCATCGACATCACACTCGAAGATCGCATTAGCGAAAAAGAACGCCTGCAAGGTTCGCCGCCGGTGGTCCGGACGGACCTCTACTCGCTCGGGTATCTCGCCCTCCAACTCTTACGCCCCGAACACGAATTCTTGAGGCTCTTCGGCGTCGACGCGTCGTTCGCGATCGCCGATTCGAACTGGGATGGCTGGCATGGTGACGTGAGCCGCCAAGCCCCGAAATTGGACGAAGTGCTTTACGATGTGCCGCTGGGCCTCCGCGAAGTATTGCAGCCGTTGATTTTGAAGGACCCGGCGAGTCGGAGCCGGTTGTCGGTCCAAACCGTGCGTGATGCCATCGACCGGCTCGGTCTGATGTCCAGCCGGAAACTGCCCGCCATCGGCCGCAAAGCCGTCCCGGTCAAAACGAAGCCCGAGCCTAACCCCGAGCGTAAAAAGAGCGCGCTGACCGACACGACGAAGCAGGATCGCTTCATTTTGGAACTGACTGCGAACGACGGGTCTTCTCGCGTATTCCCGGCTCGCCAAAGCGTGGTCGTCGGGAGTGGACCCGGTGCCGACTTGCACATTCCGCATAAATCGGTGGCGCCGCGGCATGCGATTATGATCCACCGGGGCAACGCCGGCTGGTGGGTCTACGACACGCGCTCAAATTCTTTCGGAACTCGGGTTAACGAGGTATCCGCGGCCAATGGGGCGCCGGTTCGTACGAAACGGGTTGTGACCTTCGGAAGCATACCGCTGACCGCGACGGTTCATCGCGGATTTTGGTTTGGCCCGTTCCTCGTCGCGGCTCGGCTCCACTCCGGTTCCAACGGGGTGGTGTACCGCGCGATCTGGTCCGAGAAGGACAACTCCGAAGTCGCCGTGCGTGTGTTCCCGCCCGCATTCCAAGCGGATACCGATTCGATCCGGCGATTCTTCCGGAGCATCCCCGAGGCGGGTCAATTCCGGCACCCGAACATCGTCTCTTTGTACAAGGGCGGCTTCCGGCGCTCCCGGGACGGCCGCATCTGGTACCTCGTGATGAAATACATGCCGGGGGGGAGCTTGCGACAACGACTACTCCGAGGCCCGCTCGCGGCATCCGACGTCGTCCGAATCGGCCGCGAGATCTCGGCCGCTCTTGTCGCCATCAACGAACGCGGAATGATCCATCGCAATATCAATCCCTCCTGCGTTCTCTTCAATTCCGAAGGGAGTGCTCGCCTGGGCGATTTTTTGCTCTGCCGCAGCGAGGAGCTCGAAACCTTCCATAAGGTCACCCGCGCGGGCGATACGCTATTCCACGACCACGCCTATCAATCGCCCGAGCAAATCTTGGGCAACTCGACCTTGACTTGGCACTCGGATCAATATTCATTGGCGGCATGCTTGTACGAATCCCTGACGGGGCGGCCCGTTGTCGAGACCGCCGATCGAGGGTTACCGCAAATCCTCACCTCGATCCTTCATGATCCGATTCCCTCGGCCTCCTCAGTCAACGCGGAACTGCCCGCGGCTTTGGATGAGATCTTGAGTCGGGCCTTGTCGAAAACTCCCGATGAGCGCTTTCCCACTCCGCACGCTTTGCTCTTGGCGTTGTCGAAGTGCGCGATTTGACCCCGAAAACACCGAGACTCGTCAGCCGGCCGGGTGCAGGACACGGTTTGTCCGGATCAGCAGGCGAGGGTTTTCGGGTCTTTGCGGCGGAAGGCTGAGGTCGGGCGGGTTTCGAAATAATCTTCCAAAGTGCGGCCCTC
>JBBRUN010000343.1:0-6290 GCA_038247765.1 Gemmatales bacterium
GAATAGGGTGAGTTTGGCGATTTCCGGTGGCAGCGTCGTGAGCTGGTTGTCGTCGAGGTTCAGCGCATCATGGCCAGCCTTTCGGCAGACTTCGATGCGTTCCACGGCTTTGGCATAGCCCGTATCAGCTTTTTTCGATTTCTTCGCCATGACAGCTTTCGTGACAGATGAAAATGGGCAACCACGTCATTCGAAAAAGAGTCTGCCAACATTCTCGAATGTGACTCGACTTCTGGCAATGAGCGACTCAGCAGTACAACAAAGTCGGCATTGGACTATGAGCGACCCAGACCCACGGCAGCCATGCTCGTTGTTTCGCCGATGAGGCAAGTCCCCGTCATGCGCGCAAGTCGTTTCGGCGCTGAGTCTCTTCACCAATGGACGGTCTTTTTACGATAGGGTGGGGGGGAAAACCCGCAAAAAGACTTCCCGACGCCAGCCGCGCGTCCGTTTTCGGACGCAAGTCGTTGCGGCGGATTGGTTCAACCCGAATCCCGAACTGATTTCACGCGGGGGTGGGGGCTCGGCGCCGAAACCATTTTCGTCGCACCTCCTTGTTTCACCCCGTCGTTCCGGAGATAATCTCGTCGCCCCGTAAGCTTGCCCCATCCTTCCCACGGAGTTCGCCGATGTCCCTCTCCCGCCGTTCGTTCGTCGCGGCTTCCACCGCCATTGTTTTGTCCCCTTTGCTGCGCGCCGAAGAAGCCCCCGGCACCTATTGGGTCTACGTCGGTACCTACACCGGCAAGGACGGCAGCAAAGGAATCTACCGCAGCTCATTTGATCCCAAGACCGGCAAGCTGACGGCCCCCGAACTCGCGGTGGAAGTCGGCAATCCGACGTTCCTCTCGCTGGCGCCGAACGGGAAGACACTCTACTCCGTGGGCGAAACCGACGGCAAAGGCGGCGGCGGCGTCTACTCTTGGGCGCTCGACCCGAAGACCGGTTCGCTCTCTGGCATGGCCACAGGGTCCAGCGGCGGCGGTGGGCCGTGCCACATCAGCACCGATGCTACAAACCAGTTCGCCATCGTCGCAAACTACGGTGGCGGCAGTGTGGCCGTCTTCAAACTCAAAGACGATGGCAGCCTCGGCGAACGCTCTTGCTTCGTTCAACACAAAGACGATCAAGCGGGCGACGCCAAGCCACGGGCTCCCCGTGGGCACTGCGCCTTCTTCGATGGCACCGGAACGGTCGCGTTCGTCTGCGATTTGGGGCTGGATCAAGTGAAGATCTACAAGCTCGAACGCACGACGGGAAAGATCACCCCGAACACCATTACCAACGTCCCGATGCCGAAGGGCACCGGCCCCCGGCACATCCACATCGCCCCGGATCAATCGGTCGCGTTCGTCTGCGGCGAACTCAACATGACGATCAACGTCATCGCGATGGACGAGCTCAAACTGAAGCAGACGCTCAGCACGACGCCCGAGGGCAAGCCGACGAAGGGGGGGAGCACCGCGGAAGTCCGCATCCATCCGAACGGCAAATTCGTTTACGTCTCGAACCGCGGCCACAACAGCATCGCCGTGTTCGAGTACGATGCCAAAACCATGACGGTGAAAGCGGCCGGGCACATCACGGGCGAAATCCAAACGCCGCGGAACTTCAACATCACCCCCTGCGGGAAGTGGATGCTGGTCTGTAGCCAAGACAGCGCCAAGGTCGCCGTCTTCGCCATCGACGAAAAGACGGGCATGGCCAAAGAAACGGCGAACAGCATCACGGTGGATCGGCCTGTGTGCGTGAAGTTCTTGGCGAAAGGGTGATGAACGAAACGGCCGAGGTTTCCCTCGGCCGTCCCGATTGCGCAACGGGTGAAATCGCACATCGACATCATTCTCGCAGCAATTGCTTCGCGTCGAAGGCCGGACCATCGACGCAAACGCGCTTGTAATCCCAGCCACCGTCGGCGGTGGCGACTCTGGTTACGCAACTGAAGCAGGCCCCGATGCCGCAAGCCATGGGCGTCTCCAAGCTCACTTGGCAGGGCGCATCCCACTTCGCGGCGAGTTTCATCAGCGCGTGCAGCATCGGTTCGGGGCCGCAGCCGATCAGCGGCGAAGTCGGCCCATGCGATTCCAATAACTGCGTGACGTAGCCTTTCGCGCCGATGCTGCCGTCGTCGCTGGCGAGGTGGACATCGACGCCGGCCGAGCGGAAGTCGTCGATTCCCGCCGCGAGTGACAACGACCGGACACCGTAATAGAGGGCGACGCCACCGACGCGCTTCCGTGCCGGTATTCCACCGTAGCCCTGAGAACCGAGTAATTCTTTGGCGTAGGCCAAGAAGGGCGTCTGGCCGATGCCCCCGGCCACGCAGGTCGCCCGCTCCGGTTCGCCGATGTCGAGGAATGGTTTGCCCAGAGGGCCCCAGACTTCGATCGAATTGCCGACGCGCAGTTCGGCCAGTAGGGCCGTCATTTTCCCGACGACAAGATAGACCACGTCGAACGCGGTGCCGTCCAGCGTCGTGTCGTAGAGCGCGAACGGGCGGGCCAAGAGAGGATCGCTACGGCCCGGCAGTCGCAGCATTACGAACTGACCGGGGCGGATGGCCGCGGCGATTTCGGGGCAAGCGAGGCGGATGCGGAAAGTGCGCTCCGCCATCGGGACGTGTTCGACAATCTCCGCCGTGCGCTGAAACATTGAGGCTACCCTTCGTAGTCGGGGTCGTCCGGATCCTCGACCACCGGCGGCGCGATCGCCGTGACGACCGCTTTGTTCTTCGTCGAGTTCGATTTGCTCATCGACTCAGCGAGCACTTCGCGCAGCTTGTCGAGCTCGTGAACCGTCAGCTTCCGCGATTTTCCCTTCGGCAGTTTGTCGAGCAGCACCGGGCCGATGGCGATGCGTCGCAAGCGCATCACTTTGTGGCCGAGCTTCGCCAGCATCCGGCGGATTTCGCGGTTCTTCCCTTCGCACAGCACGATCCGCAGCCAAGTGCTGTCCCCTTGGGGCTTCATCCGCCGCACCGATTTCGCCGCGACTTTACCATCGCTGAGCCAGACGCCCGCCAGCAGTTTGTCGATGTCGGCGATGCTCGGTTTGCCCGCCACGAGCACGACGTACGTCTTCTCGATCTGGTAGCGCGGGTGCATGAGTTTGTGGGCGAGGTCGCCGTCGTTGGTCATCAGCAGGAGGCCTTCGCTGCCTTCGTCCAGCCGGCCGACGGTGTAGACGCGCTGCTCAACGTGCGGGATCAAATCGAGCGCGAGATTGCGCCCGGACGGATCGTGGTTGGTGCAGAGGTATCCCGGCGGTTTGTGCACGGCCCAGTAGACCGCCCGCTCGGCGCGGACGGGGGAATCGTCGACGCTGACTTTGTGAATTTCGCCGTCGACCTGCATGCCGAGGTTGGTGACGATTTTGCCGTTGATCTTCACGCGGCCGGCGCCGATGAGCGAATCGCAGTGCCGGCGCGAGCCGACGCCCGCGTGGGCCAAGAATTTATTGAGGCGTTCCATTACGTTATCATAAGGCCGAACCCCGCGATGGATTCGGATTCGCATGGTTTGACTGAATCAATTGGGGTGTTCAGACCCGAGTGTGCGTGTTGTTTTCGATTGAAGATCGCCCGTGCGATGCGCATAATAGCCGTTCCCGACACGGATTCGATCGGGTTGTCAGATCCCCGTGGGCGACCGGCGACCCACCGGGGGCGGCTGTGCGACAGTCGCGAACGATTCGCCGAATCAATAATGACCGTGGCCCGTTGCTTCACCCGGCCCGCCCCACGGCGGGATGACACCCTGGACCTTGACCCGCACTCGGCGGAGGATTCCAACACCGGTCGACTGATTGTCGGAACGCAACGGGCCACTTGTGGAGTGGCCCGATGGATCCTTTGTATCTCGGCGGGTTTATCCTCGCCCAAATCGCTATTGTGGGTGCCGGGTTTCTCGCCCTGCGCAGCATGCTGCGCCAGCGACCGGTCGAGGCTATGCCGATTGGGGTGCTGACGCCGCTGTCACCGGAGATCGCCGCCGTCGACCCGGCCTTGGTTCGCCAAGCCGAAGCGCAAATGAAAGAAGCCGTTCGCCAAGCCGAAGCCCAAGCCAAAGAACTCGTCCGCCAAACTGAAGTGAAAAATCGCGAGATGCTCGAACAGGCCCGCCGCGATGCCGACCGCATCGTGAAAGAGGGGGAGTTCAAACTCAAGGACGACGCATTCAAACGGCGCGAGGAAATCACGCGAGAATTCGAAAAGACCCGCAATGAATTGAAGGACACCGAACGCCGGTTGGAAAAACGCGAAGACACCCTCGATGGCCAGCAGAAGGAATTGACGGAAAAGAAGAAGACTCTCGACGGCCAGTTGAAGAAAGCCACCGACCAGAAGGACACTTTCGACAAGAAGACCAAGGACCTCGAAGTCCTGATCGACCAAGAGACCAAGACTCTGCAAAAGCTCTCCGGCCTCTCCCGTGAACAAGCCGAGAAGCAACTCCTCGAACGACTCGAGCGCGATCTCGCCGACGAAGTCGCGGCCCGCATCCGCAAATCGAACGAGAGCTGCCAACAACAAGCCGAGGGCAAAGCCCGCGAAATCCTCGCCACGGCGGTGCAGCGCTACGCCAGTGCTCATACGGCCGAGGCGACCGTTAGCACCGTTGACATCCCGAGCGACGACATGAAGGGTCGGATCATCGGCCGCGAAGGGCGGAACATCCGCACGTTCGAAAAAGCCACCGGCGTCGATGTGATCGTCGATGACACGCCCGGTGTCGTCGTCGTCTCCGCGTTCGACAGCGTTCGCCGCGAGATCGCCCGCATCTCGCTGACAAAGTTGATCCAAGACGGCCGCATTCACCCGACCCGCATCGAGGAAATCGTCGCCGAGACCCAGAAAGAAATGGACGTGACGATCCTCGAAATCGGCCGCAAAGCCGCGCTCGAACTCGACATCGCGCTGCCGCACGACAAGATTCTGCAACTCCTCGGCCGACTGCGCTTCCGCACCAGCTACAGCCAAAATGTGCTGCTGCACAGTATGGAAGTCGCACACCTTAGCGGCATGATCGCGTCCGAACTCGGGTTGAATAGCCAACTCGCCCGGCGCTGCGGGCTGCTGCACGACATCGGCAAAGCGGCCGACCACGAGATGGAAGGCGGCCACCCGAAGGTCGGCGCGGAACTCGCCAAACGCTATGGCGAGACCAGCAAAGAAGTGCTCCACGCAATCATCGGCCACCACGACGACATCAGCGTGGACAACATCTACACTGTGATCGTCGCGTCGGCCGACGCCATCAGCGCCAGCCGACCGGGCGCCCGCCGCGAGACTTTGGAGAAGTACGTCAAGCGCATGGAAGCGCTCGAAGCCGTCGCCTGCGGTTTCCCCGGCGTCAGCCAAGCCTTCGCCATTCAAGCCGGCCGCGAACTCCGCGTCATCGCCAACGCTCACGAAACGACCGACGCCCAAGCGTTGCAGATTTGCCGCGAAATCGCGCGGGCGATCGAGCAGGAGTTGGACTACCCCGGCGAAATCAAGGTGACCGTCATCCGCGAGACGAGGAACGTGGAAATGGCCAAGTGACCGGTTCGCATTTCTTTCCGGATTTGTTCCGCGAAAATGCCGGCCGGGGTGAACCTGTTGCAACGGACCCCTTACCGAGGTGTTGCCATGGCCGAGCCAACTTCCGACGGTGTGACTCTGACTCATTCCCCCGATGCCCAAGACCCGCTCGATGCGGGTATGGCGGTGGCCTTTGACGCCGATTCCACCGCCGATCGCCTCGGCAAAGACCAGCACATCGGTACGGTGATCGCCGGCAAATATACCCTCGTCGAAGCGATCGGCGAAGGGGGTATGGGCTCCGTATGGCGGGCGAAGCAGACCGAGCCGGTGAAGCGCTTCGTCGCGGTGAAGCTCATCAAAGCCGGAATGAACTCGAAGCAAGTGCTCGCCCGCTTCGAGGCCGAGCGGCAAGCGCTGGCGCTGATGGACCACCCGAACATCGCCAAGGTGCTCGACGGCGGCCTGCACGAACACCGGCCGTACTTCGTGATGGAGTTGGTCAAGGGCGTGCCGATCACCGCGTATTGCGACCACTGCAAACTGACGCCGAAGGAGCGGCTGGAACTGTTCTTGCAAGTCTGTCAGGCGATCCAGCACGCCCACCAGAAGGGCATCATCCACCGCGACATCAAGCCGAGCAACGTGTTGATCGCGCTGTACGACGACAAGCCGGTGGTGAAGGTGATCGACTTCGGCGTGGCCAAGGCGACCGGCGGGGCGCTGACCGAACACACGATCGACACCGGCTTCGGCGGGGTCGTCGGCA
>JBBRUN010000344.1:0-6281 GCA_038247765.1 Gemmatales bacterium
CGGGTTCACCCGTCGCCCATCAGAACCTCGCGCTGACGGAGCGTCTGCATGCGCTTCATGCCGCCGCAGCGTTCGAGGTAGTCGGTGAAATCGGGCACGCCGTGAATGTGGTCGTTCAGGAACGTCTCGAACACGGCCGGATCTTGCTCGGCCTTCAACCATTGCCGGAGGTGGTCTTCGTCGGAGGAATACTCCCCGGGCATGTTGCCGGGGTAGCTGCCGTAGGGCACTTCGCACACGGCATCGACGCACAAGAAAGGAATCTGCGTGCTGTGCGGATCGCGGCGCATGGCTTCGTGAGGCACGAGCCGTTCGCAAGTGATGATGAGCCGCTTGGCGGCGCGGGCGAGTTCGATATCGGCCACCGAGGTGCCGCGGAACCGGCAGTTGCCGAAGCGGTCGGCCTCGTGGACGTGGATCGCGGCGACGTCCGGGTACAGCGCCGGAACCGCGACGAGTTTCTCGCCGGTGAAGGGGCAGTCGATCCGCTTCGCGGGACTGTATTCGAAGGTGTCGGTGCCTAGCATCGACCGCGTCGGCACGAACGGCACTCCCATCGACGCGGCGGTGAAGCGCAGTGCGAGGGCGTAATTCGACCACTCGACGGTTTCGACGGTGCCCGATTGTAGGACGCGCCGGGCGTGCGGCGACAACCCCCGCGCTTCGAGCCCGACGACATAGGAAATATCGACCTTGGCTAGAGTCTGTCCGCGCCCGGTGAGGTTGCCGGCGCAGAGCAGTTCGAAATCGTGGGTCGCGGTGTGCCCTGCGAAGCCGAGATTTTGCTTCTTCTGCCGAAGGATTTCGTGGAGAATCGCCGTGGGAATTCGATTGACGCCGAAGCCGCCGCTGCAGAAGTAGGAGCCGTCTGGAACAAACCGGGACACCGCCTCGGCAACCGACATGATCTTATCGACGAGCGCACGCGGCTTGCGGGCGAACGCCCGCCGGGCCGCGTCGGAACCGGGATCGGTGAAGAGATTCATGTTTCGGTCATTGGGCTTCGGACTCGTCGGAATCGAGATGCTCCGCCCCGGCGATTTGGTAAAGATCCTGAAGCGATGTTGATGTTGCTGCGGCGAGCGTGGGCCATTTGGGTCGTGCAATGCAAGCCGGGTGGCTCACCAAGTCGCGATCGACCATCTCTGCCAGCATCGATACCCGATCCAACAGCTCATGGCAACCGGCCGAACCGGGGGCGTAATCCGCTTCCCATCCGTCGCCCAGTTCCGCAGTCACTCGATCCCGCTCCGTTTCCTGTTCCGCGATTTCGGCGGCGCTCATGATCGATCATCCAATCCAGCCTGACGTAAGATTATCGCTCCGCGTATTCGCGGAGGAGCTTGCGGAAGCGGGGATCCTTCCGCAGCGATTCCAGATCGCGGTCTTGGATCATGTAGCGGAAATCGTTGTAGCCGAGGCTCACGGCTTGGCGCAGGGTCTCGATCGCGAGGTCGGGCTGGAGCATCATCGCGTAGCGGCAGGCCAAGTTGTAGTGCGCGTCCGGGTCTTCCGGGCGGAGCTTGACTAAGACTTGGTCGATCAGCAGCCCTTCTTTCAGCAGTCCTTTGATCGTCAGATTCCCGGCTTGGGCGCGGAGGGCGTCGGAGTAGTCCGGCATCCGGCGAAGCAAATCCCCGAAGAAGGCGATTTCGAAATCGAGTTGCGAGCGCTCGGCGAGTTGGGCCAATAGCGATCCCCGGTTCGATTCCGTCGCGGCTTGCGGGCGTTTGCTCGGAAGTGGCATGGTGGATTCTCGAGTTTAGCGGCTGGGGAATGCGGTCAAGATGAGGGGATTCGGCCCCGCATACCCGTGATTGGGATTATACCCCATTCGCACGATAGGGCAAATGACTTGGGGCCGGGCGTTTGCATAATCCCCGAGGACGTTGTCGAAAGGGTCGACTGCACCGACTGAAGCGCGAAAACTCATAATTCATCCGCGTCCGCCCCGGTGCCAATTCTCCCAACCGTGCCCACCGTGACCATTCTGACGATCTTGGGCGACCACCGCAATGGGAGTTGGGGCACCGCACCCATCGGAGACAACCCGACCAGACTCCACGGCCGATAACAATTCCTAAAGGCCGCAATTTCACCCGAAATCGACACGCGGCTCGCCGAGGTTTCCGATGCCGCTACCATCCGCCGATCCGATCGCACTCAAGCTCCTCCGACTGGAGGATCGCCTCGTCCCCGCCGGGCAAATCACCGGTCGGGCATTCCTGGACTTCAATTCCGATGGTCTGTTCGATCCGAGCGCCACGCACTCCAACGATGGCTCGGGCACTTACGTCGGTCGTGCGGATGTCGGCGTCGCAGGGGTCAGCGTCACGGTGTTCGATTCGACCAATATCGCACAAGGCAGCACGACGACCGGCGCCGACGGAACCTACACCCTCAGTGCCACCGGCACCGGCGGCTACCGACTCGAGTTCTCGAACGCCCCCGCCGGGGTGAACTTCGGCCCGCAAGGCGCGGGAAGCGCGACCGCCGTTCAGTTCGTTCCCGACGGCAACAGTAACAATCGGAATGTCTCGCTGACGACCACGCAGGGCACGGCCGACAATCCGCTGATCATCACGAATGAATACCGCGTCGGCGATCAAACCGGCACACTTCCCCGCGGCTCGCGGCTCGGTTCGGACGACTACAGCCAGTCCGCGGCCATCATCAGCTTCCCGTATTCCGCGGGAACCACGAGCCAGAGCGACGCCGGGGCCGTCGCGCAGCCGGACACCCACGCGCTGGCGGTGCAGGCTCGCTATGTGGGCACGACTTGGGGCCTCGCCGAGAACACGCGCACCGATATGATCCTCGCGGCGGCCTACACGAAGAAGCACGCCGGGTACGGCCCGAACGGCCCCGGTGCCATCTACACGTTCGGCACCACCGGCACGACCGCGACACTCTGGATCGACCTCGGCGCCGCGACCGTCGGCGGAAACTTCCGCGCCGGCTACACGACCAACGACGACTACTTCAGCGACAGCGGCAACATCGGCTGGGACGCCGTCGGCAAGACGTCGTTCGGCGGGCTGGCGATCAACGACGCCGGCACCGAAGTCTACGTGATGAACTTGGCGGATCGCCGGCTCTACACGATCCAAGTCAATGCCGATGGCAGCGCCGGGGCCGTCACATCCATACTGATTCCGCTGCCGGGGAATGCCACGGGCGACTTGGCGAATGGCAATCGCGGCGACGTGCGGCCCTTCGCCGTGGAGTACCGCGACGGCCTGGTTTACGTCGGCTTGGTGAATTCCGCCGAGAGCACGCAGAACCGCGACGATCTCCGCGGCTACGTTTACACCTACAACCCGGTCACCGGTCAATGGAGCAACCGCTCCGTCATCAACGAGAGCGCGACGGTCGACGGCTTCGCCCTGAATTATTCCCGAGGCACGAGCTTCGCCGGCAGCGACGACTTCCGAGCGTGGAGCCCGACCTTCCGCAACGTCAACGGCGACTTCGACCCGGCCACGAACAACGGCGTGAAGTACCCTCAACCGATTCTGAGCGCGATCGCCTTCGACAACTCCGGCAACTTGATCCTCGGTATCCGCGACCGCGGCGGGGATCAACTCGGCAATCAAGTGCCGTCCGATCCGAGCCTCCCGAATCAACTCGATCTCGGCGTCAGCGCCGGCGACATCCTGAAGACGACAAACAACGGCAACGGCACCTTCACCCTCGAAAACAACGCGAGCGCCGGCGGCGCCACCACCGGCGGGGCGAACACGAACCAAGGCCCCGGCGGCGGCGAGTTCTACTACCAAGACAACTACCAAGTCGGCACCCACAACGAAGTGCAATCGGGCGCCGTCGCCCACGTCGATGGCTTCCCGGATGTCATCACGACGGTCTTCGACCCGCTGCGGCTCGGCGTCACCAAAACCGCCGGTATCCGCTGGTACGACAACGCCACGGGGACGGTCAGCAAGGCCTACCAAATCTACGACAACAGCGCGGCGGGCACCTTCGGCAAAGCCACCGGCCTCGGCGATTTACTAGTCGTCGAACCGCCGACGGGCCTCGAAATCGGCAACCGCGTTTGGAACGACGCCAACGCCAACGGCCGGCAAGACGCCGGGGAATCCGGGATCAGCGGCGTGCAGGTGATCCTGAATTTGAACGGGGCAGCGTTCGCCACGGCGACCACCGACGCCAACGGCGAATACTACTTCTCGTCGAATGCCGGGGCCACGACGACGAACAAAGTCTTCGGGTTGAACCTCGCCCAAGCGGGCAACTACTCGCTCGTCATCCCGGTTTCGCAAGGCCCGATTACCGGGCTGACGCTGAGCTCGACCGACATCAACGGGAACAGCGAAGATCAGCGCGATAGCGACTTCGCCGCGAACGGCGTCCTCGCGCTGCCCGCCCTCGTCGCCGGGACGAGCAACCACACCTTCGACGCCGGGTTCCGGCCTCCGGCCAACGGCGTGCTGTCCGGGTTCGTCTACGCCGACCGTAATAACAACGGGCAGTTTGAAACCGGCTCCGGCGAACCGGCCATCGGCGGGGTCACCGTGGTGCTGACGGGTACCGACGCCGTCGGTAATGCGATCGCTTCCCGCACCGCCACGACCGACGCCACCGGGTTCTACCAATTCACCGGCCTGCTCCCCGGCACCTACGCCGTCGCGGAAACGCAGCCCGTCGCCTTCCTCGACGGCCTCGACACGCCCGGTAGTCTCGGGGGCAGCAACACCGTTAACGATGTCCTCTCCGGGATCGTCCTCCCGGCCAACGGCAGTTCGATCAACAACAACTTCGGCGAACTCGAACCGGCGGCGCTGAACGGATACGTTTACCTCGATTCCAACAACGATGGCGTCTTCCAGATTTCGGAAACGCCGATTGCCGGCGTCACGGTCGTGCTCTCGGGGTCGAATGATCTCGGCGCGATTGCGCCGCAGGCGCTGACAACGAATGCCGCAGGATTCTACAGCTTCACCAATCTGCGGCCGGGGACTTATCGCATCATCGAGACCCAACCGGCGGGCTTCTCCGACGGCCGCGATACTCCCGGCACCCCCGGCGGCGGTACGAGCCTCGTCAACGATGTCATCGACACGATAACTCTGACTTCGGGCCTGGTGTCTCCGAACAACAACTTCGGTGAACGGCCGATCGTCGGGTCGCTTTCGGGTTACGTCTACCGCGATCCGAACGTCAACGGCCGGCGCGAACCGGGCCTCGGCGAACTCGGCATCGCCGGAGTGCAAGTCGTGCTATTTGCGGAAGGCCCGAACGGGCCGACGGCGGTGGCCACGGCGTTCACCGCGTCCAATGGCTTCTACCGCTTCGCCAACATCGCGCCGGGTAACTACCGCGTCGCTGAGACGCAACCTCTCGGTTTCTTCGATGGCCTCGACACTCCCGGCAGCACCGGCGGCAGCAATGGTATCAACGACATCCTCACCGTGATTCCGGTGC
Organism: Gemmatales bacterium; assembly: GCA_038247765.1. GTDB lineage: Bacteria > Planctomycetota > Planctomycetia > Gemmatales > Gemmataceae > JALHQU01. The sequence goes on from JBBRUN010000344.1 coordinate 5,443, forward strand.
CGGCGGGCGGCGAATCGTCCGACAACAACTTCGGCGAAGTGCAGACCGTCAACCTCTACGGGAACGTCTGGATCGACAACAACCGCAACGGGATTTTCGATCCCGGCGAAGCGGGCATCCCCAACGCCGTCGTCACCATCGGCGGCACCGCGTTCGCCGGGACACCGATCGCCAACGCACTCAACGCGTCGCAGGTGCCGAGCGGACTCAGCGTCATCACCGACGCCAACGGCCGGTACGATTTCTTCCGCCTCCCGCCGGGCAGCTACTCACTCGTTCAAACGAACACCCCGGCCGGGCTGATCGACTTCGCCTCGCAGAATGCGGCGCCGGGCCTGCCGATCTTGCTTTCGACGAACACGACCTTCGGAGGAATCGGCCTGCAATTGCCGGCGCCGGGGCCGCTGAACTTCGGCAAAGTCAGCCCCAACACCATCGACCCCGGCGATCCTTCCAAAGGATCGTTCTTGGGTTCGACGCTCCTCGGGGCGATCGCGCCGACTGGCAATCCGCACGTCGGCGCCCCGACGACCATCGTCAACACGACGCCCCTGTTCAGCGTCGCCAACACGACCTCGGCGGAATCGGTTTACGTGGCAGCCGGCGCGGGCGCCGGGTTTGCACCGGTGGTGCGCGTCTTCAATTACAAGACGGGTGCGGAAGCGTTCCGATTCTTGGCGTTCGATTCTTCCTTCTTGGGCGGTGTCCAAACCGCCACCGGCGACATCAACGGCGACGGCACGCCCGACATCATCGCCGCGGCCGGGGCCGGCGCCGGGCCGCACGTCAAAGTCTTCGACGGCCTTACGGGCGCCGAAATCCGCAGCTTCTTCGCTTAC
>JBBRUN010000345.1:0-6280 GCA_038247765.1 Gemmatales bacterium
ATCGAAATGTAATCTTCGATCGCCCGCGGCACCGGGTGCACCGAATTCGACAGCTTGCCCTTCTGCTGAACCACGTATTCCGTCGCCAGGGCCTGCGTGGCGAAGCTCATGTCCATGACGCTGGCCGGGTGGCCTTCCGCCGCGGCGAGGTTCACCAGCCGGCCGTGGCCGATGACGAAGATGCGCTTGCCCGACTTCAGCTTGTACTCATCCACTTCCCGGCGGACATCTTCGCTGACGCTCGCGCTGAGTTGCTTGAGGGCGACCAGATCGACTTCGATGTCGAAGTGGCCCGAGTTGCAAACGTACGAGCCGTCTTTCATGGCTTCGTAATGCTCGCCGCGGATGATGTGCTTGTTGCCCGTCACCGTGATGAACACGTCGCCGGTCATGGCGGCGTTGGCCATCGCCATGACTTGGAAGCCGTCCATCGCCGCTTCGAGGGCGCGAATCGGGTTGACTTCGGTGACGATGACGTGGGCGCCGAGGCCGCGGGCGCGCAAGGCCACGCCCTTGCCGCACCAGCCGTAGCCGGCGACGACGATCTGCTTGCCGGCGATGAGCATGTTCGTGGCGCGGATGATCCCGTCGATGGTGCTCTGGCCCGTGCCGTAGCGGTTGTCGAAGAAGTGTTTCGTCTCGGCGTCGTTGACGGCGATGACCGGGAACTTCAGCACGCCGTCTTTTTCCATGGCCCGCAACCGGATGACGCCGGTGGTGGTTTCTTCCATGCTGCCGATGACTTTGTCGAAGGCGGTCTTGCGCGACGCGGCGGGCAGCGATGCGGCCCATTCCTTGACGGCCTTCTGGCCGTCGTTGAACTTCTCGAGCTTGTCCATCGAGATGTGGACCATCGCCGTCACGAGGTCGGCGCCGTCGTCCATGGTCACGTGCGGCTCGTGCCGCAGGGCGTCGGCGACGTGCTTGTAGTAGGTGTGCGGATCTTCGCCGTGGATCGCGCAGACGGTCAGGCCGAAGTCGCGGACCAAACTCGCGGCCACGTCGTCCTGGGTGCTGAGCGGATTGCTGGCGATGAGCACGAGGTCGGCTCCACCGGCTTGGAGGGTACGGGCGAGCCCGGCCGTCTCGGCGGTGACGTGCAGGCAGGCGCTCATGCGCAGCCCGGCGAGGGGCTTTTCTTTTTCGAAGCGGGCCCGGATGGCCCGCAGGACGGGCATGTCTTGGTCGGCCCAGTCGATGCGTTTTTTTCCGCCGTCGGCGAGGGCCGGGTTGGCGACATCCGAAGCGATACTACCCATGAGAGACAGACTTTCTAGAAGGCGGACCCGCGCACATCGGGCGGGCAACGGCAGGAGGGGCCGCGCAAGCGACCCCTCCAGGAACGATGGAACCAGTTTATAACCGCGTGGGCGTTCGTCGAGCAACCGGCAAATCGACTCGGACTCGGATCATTGGCTCCGGCCGTGCGCAGTACACTCGCTCACGAAACCTTCACGCTTTCGTCATCATCGGTTCACCGTCGGCCGCAATAATCGTGGTGTCATCATCCATCACGGAGTCGCCCTATGTTCCGCCGCGCCGCGTTCACCCTGATCGAATTGCTGGTCGTCATTGCGATCATTGCGATTCTGATCGGCCTCCTATTGCCCGCCGTTCAGAAAGTCCGCGAGGCCGCCGCGCGGATGCAGAGCACGAACAACCTGAAGCAAATGTCGCTGGCGACCCATGGCTACCACGACGCGAACGAGCGCTTTCCACTCGCGTTCAACGATTGGGACGGCAGCAACAGCTCCCTCTGGTGGAACCAAGCCGGTTCGACGCACTTCTTCATCCTGTCGTACATCGAACAAGACAACCTCGCGAAAAGGGCCCAGCTCCCCACGACGAACTATTTTTGGAGCGTCTACCAAAACAATGGCGTGAAGACCTACGTGAACCCGAGCGACCCATCGAGCCAGTCCAACGGGTTGTTCACCGACGGTCCATGGGGTACCTACGGGGTGACCGGCTACGCCGCGAACTTCCAAAGCCTTGGCTACTTCTTGACCACGAGCAATCAGAAGCTGATGAGGATGTCGTCGATGACCGACGGCACTTCGAACACGATCTTCTTCTCCGAAAAAGTCTCCGTGTGCCAGCGGACCTCGCTGCCGGGTAACCCGGGTGGACCCTACTACAACATCTGGGCTTATGGCCGCACGGCGTGGAGAGCTTGGAACCCCGTCTTCGCGTATCAAATCACGGGGCCGGCGTCGAAATTCCAAGTGAACCCGACGACCTCCGCCGCCGGGACCTGCGACCCGCAACTCGCCAGCGCGCCCCGTTCGTCCGGCATCCTCGTCGGCTTGGGCGACGGCAGCGTCCGGTTCGTGTCCGCGTCGGTTAATCCGAATACTTGGTGGGCCGCCTGCACACCGGATCAAGGCGAAGTCCTCGCCTCGGATTGGTAACTCACCCACGTTCAGCCGGAGCTCCATTCATGCGCCGAAGCCTCATTGCCGCCGCGTTGTTCGCGGCGGCTTTTTCCATCGTCGGGTGCGGCGATTACCCGCGATCCACGGTCCGCGGCAAGATCACCTTCAACGGCAAGCCGGTGGAGGATGCCACCGTTATCTTCTTGACGCGTGACAACATGACGTACTCGGTCGGCACCAAGGCCGACGGCAGTTACGAACTCGCGGGCGTCCCGCGCGGACCGGTGACGGTATCGATTCAACAGGTGCTGCCGTACGTCGCCCCGCGGGCCGACCCCACGATCGGCAAAGGGGCATCCGCCAAAGGCACGGGCGAATCGAAGGATCAAGATGCGGCCAAAGTCGCGCCGCCATCGACCCCCGTCGGCGTGAAGAATCCGATCCCCTCGAAATACACCGACCCCAAGCAATCGGGGCTGGCGTTCGAGCTGAAAGACCCCGAACAAGAATGGTCGGTCGATTTGAAGTGACGCCGCCCGTCAGTTGATCAACTCGGGCAACCGATCGGCCATGGCGTCGGCGAGTTGCTTCATCGTGACGGGGCGAACCATGACCTTGCCACCCGGCAAGTTGATGACACTCGCCCCCCACGACTTTTGATCTTCGTTGAGGATCAAGACTCCGGCCATGTCCAAGTTCATCATCGCGGCTTCGTTCAACACCCGCCGGTAGGCATCGACGCCGTCGTTCCCGGCCGTGCCGACGTCGATGACGAGCGCGTGGTAAGGCTGCGTCTGATAGCGTTTGATGGCCTGGGTGGCATCGAGCGACATCAGCACCCGGAAGCCCATTTTCTTGAAACGGTCCCGGAACGCGTCCTGCAACTTCGCGTGCGACTCCACGACGTACACCGTCAAAGTCCCGCTCGCCCGCCGGGCTTCTTTGGCCAACTCGGTACCGCCCGCCAGCTCCGCGCGGGCGTTGCGAATCGCTTCCACGAAGTTCGCCGGGGTCTGGTGACGCTGATTCGGATCGAGCGCCACGGCTTTGGCGATGACCTTCACCGCCGCCTGCGGAATGTTGTAGTCTTGGGCCATATGGCCGAGGGTCCGCTCGACATCTTCGAAGCGCCGGCGGGACATCCGGACGTGTTTATCTTTGGTCAACGGCATCAGCGGCGCGCCCGTCATCAGTTCGAAGAGGACGTGCCCCAAGAAGTAGATGTCGCTGCGGATGTCCCCGGATTTGACGCCCGTGGTGCGCTCCAACCCGGCGTAATCGACGGTGCGGTCGGCTTGTTCTTCGTCGGCGTTTTTCACCCCGGTCATGATCAACGCCGCGCCCGTGTTGATTTCGGCCAAACCGAAATCGACGAGCTTGGCGATCTTGTCGGTGCCCATCAAAATGTTGGACGCTTTGATGTCGCGGTGGGTCAACCCGCGGCTCCAGGCGTACGCCAACCCGTCGGCGCATTCCTCCATGATTTGCAGGCTTTCGTCGACTTCGAGCTTCTTCCGCGCATTCAGGATGTTCTTGAGGTTGTCCCCTTCGACGAACTCCATGACGATGAAGTGCTGCCCGGTCGTAGCGTCTTTGTTGACCGCGAGCAACCGCACGATATTCGGGTGTTCGAGGGTCATGCCGATGCGGCCTTCGCGCTCGAACGATTCCACGCGCTTCGGGTCTTCGGTCCAGCGCCGCCGCAGCACCTTCACCGCGACGATCTGCCCGGAGCGGGGGTCGTCCCCCCGGTAGACCCGGCCGAAACTCCCGGACGCGATCTTGTACAGCAGCCGGTAACCGCCGAGGAAATACCCGTCGGCGTCCCCCTTCATGATCTTGTTCGATTGAAACGGAGTGAGCAGGCTTTTGCGTTCCATCAACCGGACGAAATCGGACGCCGGGGCGGCGCGGTCCTCGAGTTCGAACAGGAGTTCGCGCGCGGTGTGCTCTTCGACCAAGTGCAAGCGCACGGTCAAGTCGGCGACTTCGGCGGCGGTGTTCGGCTGGGCCATGTCGAATCAATTCCGGGCGAAGGTGACTTCGGGCGATTCGCGAACCGAAATTAACTTATCACAAAGGCCTTCCGGAGCAACGCGGGGATCGGACAGGACCACCGGACGCCGGCGGAATTTCCGACTCGGCCCGCCGCGCCTACAACAACTCAGCCCCGGATGCTCGATCGCTCGAGGTAACTTTAGCCATGTCTTCCGCGCTGACCCTTGATGCTTGGCTCGATCACGAGGATTCGTGGCTCGCCCCCGGCGCCTTGCGGAACCGGGATTCGCGCGGGCGGCGGCACACGGAACCGGCCCACGAATACCGCAGTCCTTTCCAGCGCGACCGCGAGCGGATCGTCTACAGTTCCAGCTTCCGCCGCATGACCGGCAAGACGCAAGTTCTCGTCGCGTCGGTGAACGACCACCACCGCACCCGGTTGACGCACACCCTCGAAGTCGTGCAGATCGCCCGCACCGTCGCCCGGCGATTGCGGTTGAACGAAGACCTCACCGAAGCGATCGCGCTGGCCCACGACATCGGCCATCCGCCCTTCGGGCACGCCGGGGAAGACGCGCTCAACGATTGCCTCAAACCCTTCGGCGGCTTCAACCACAACCTCTACGGCTTACGCCGCGTCGATGAACTCGAAGAGCGCTATCCCGAGTTCCCCGGTTTGAACCTGACCTTCGAACTGCGCGAAGCGTTCGTCCGGCACAGCGGTATTTTGAATGGCCCGGACGGGGACGAGTTCCGCGACATCGGTGGGCCACCGCTCGAAGCGCAGGTCGTCGACGTCGTCGACAGCATCGCCTACGACACCCACGACATCGACGATGCCCTCGGCCTCGGCTTCGTCACCTTCGACGAACTGCACGAGATCGAATTCTGGAAACGCGCCGCCGACACCGTGCGGAAAGTGCATCCCGGCCTGAGCGGCCCAGCTTTCCGGGGTGCCGTGCTGCGCGAATTGCTGGCGTGGCAGGTGACGGACTTGCTGAACGAGACCGGCCGTCGCATCCGCAGACTTCGCATCGAATCGGCGCTGGACGTGCGCGACTCGGCAGCGCCCCTCGTCGGTTTCGGCGCCGAAACCTTGGCGTGGAAGCAGGGCCTCGAGCGCTTCCTCCGCGAGCGCGTCTACCGGCACCACCGCGTGCTGCAAATGACCGCGAGCGGCAAGCGGATCTTGAAGGCGCTCTTCGACGAGTACACGAAGTCGCCGGAGTTGCTGCCGGAGAAGCACCTGCGCCGCTGGGCCGGGGCCGAGGGCATCGCGGGCATCGGTCTGCACCCGCGACTACCGGGCCGGTCGTTGGTCGAAGAATTGCCGCGGGTCGTGGGCGATTACCTCGCCGGCATGACCGACCGCTTCGCCCAGCGCGAGTACCGCCGACTCTTCCAGCCGACGGTCGATTTGTAGAAGGGCACCATGGAACCAACCGAACTGAGCATGGCGTCCGGCTCTGACGACGTATTCAGGCGGCTCGTCAGAGCCGGACGCGTGAGCGACGTTTTGCACTGCTGCCAGTCGCGATTGTTTTTCTCGGCCGAGCCGTACGTCGCTAACGCGTCCGGCTCTGACGACGTATTCAGGCGGTTCGTCAGAGCCGGACGCGTGAGCGACGTTTTGCACTGCTGCCAGTCGCAATTGTTTTTCTCGGCCGAGCCCTACGTCGCTAACGCGTCCGGCTCTGACGACGCATTCAGGCGGCTCGTCAGAGCCGGACGCGTGAGCGACGTTTTGCACTGCTGCCAGTTGCGATTGTTTTTCTCGGCCGTGCCGTACGTCGCTAACGCGTCCGGCTCTGACGACGTATTCAGGCGGCTCGTCAGAGCCGGACGCGTCAGCGACGTTTTGCACTGCCGCCAGTCGCGATTGTTTTTCTCGGCCGAGCCGTACGTCC
>JBBRUN010000346.1:0-6279 GCA_038247765.1 Gemmatales bacterium
CGAGGGCGAGCAGCAACTCGCACAACTCGCCTCGCTGATCGGGAGCTTGGAAAAGGTAAGCGAGAAGCTCGGCGCGGAGAGCGTGGCAAACAACCTGGGCTACATCAACGAGATGGTGGAGAACATCGTCTCGGGTCTGGAGGGGGTCAAGAACAGCGAGTACGAGAAGTTCGAGTCTCTCATCGGCGAGAATCGGACGCGCGAGCAGGCGCGGACGACGGTCGAGGAGGCGGGGGCCGGGTTCACCCAAGGGTGGGTCGAGGAACATTGGCTGCGGTATCAGATCGAGCGAGTGCAGGCCCGACTCGGGTCCGCGAGCCAATCACCGGCATCCCCCACGGAGGCGTAAGTCATGATCACGAAGTCTGGTCCCCGCGGGAGCTGCGGGGGGGTGGGATTAGTGCGAGTGCTCAATCTGAGCGTCTTGACTGTGCTAGTATGTCTGGCGGCATCGACGTTTGCCGCGCCAGCCCCGCCTGTGCCCAAGCCGACTGCCGAGCAGGTCGAGGCGGTGCTAGGCAAGCCCGTGGCGGGTACCGAGGTCAGTACGTTGGTTAAGGCGCTCGGCGTGCTGCCGGAGGCCGACTATGCGTTCTGGAAGTATCCCAAGACCAAGGCTTCGGCAGCGAAATTTGACCTGCTTTGGAGACAACAGGGTCTTCGCCTGCTCATCCGAAACGAGCAGGTCGAACTCGCATGGCTTTATAACCAAGATGTAGACGGGTTTGGGCGTTACTCGGGGCAGTTGCCGGGGGGACTGACGTTCGACGACACGCCGGAGACCGTGGCCAAGGCTTTTGGGCCACCGACCACCAAGCCCTTCTTGTTGGAACGCCAACTCGGCAAGGGGGGACCGGTCGTGAATGCGGTTCAGCTTTCCTACGTGCGTGGCAAGATTGGGTACGACGTGGAGTTCAGGGAAGTGAAACCCGGCGTCCACCGAATTGCCTTGATCGTGCCGCACCTTAAGTGATGGTACACCGTGATCCGATCTCGCAGCCCGGTAATGAGTGCCGGTTCGCCCGGGGGCAGAGTTTTTCGTATAGGCGGAACTGAGTTGACGCCGAACCAGGCGCTGCAGCGGACCGCGGGGGCAGGCTTGGTTCCTGCGGGTGACAGTCGCTCAGGTGCCCCCGCGGCCGCTGAGCTTGGTCGTTCGGCGGCAGGAGGGCAATATTCTCCCGCCGGCCACGAATAAGCTGACAGCCCGCCCGGTCCGGACGGGTTCGTACTTTCCTAAAGCGAGGTGATCATGAGTACCAACAACGACGCCGGCCGATTTACGAGGCGACTTGGCCCCCAGGGCGTCGCCTGGCTGCTGGCTCTGGCGGTGTTCTCGGCTTGGTTCGGGTACGTCGTCGGCACCGACGACAGCGCCCGCGCCGCTGCCCAGGTGGGTGGCCGGTAGTAGCAGCCTAGCTGGTGGGCGGTCGATTAGAATTTAGCTACTCGGGCACGAATCATCGGGGCGAAAAGGTAGAGGGGAAAGGGGAAGGGAACAAGTAAGTCTAACTAACAGGGTGGCAATGGCAGGCCGAACCAGGCGCTGCAGCGGACAGAAGGGGCCGTGCTGGTTCTTCGTGGCTTCCAGCGCTCACCGGCCCCTGCTGCCGCTGAGCTGGGTCGTTCGGCGGCGGAGAGACGATCACTGACAGTGTGTTGTCAGTGTGTGCGGTCTCGGAAGAACCAAAATGGGTATAGTCTCTGACGGCTACCGCCGCTGAGATTGTGTGCCCGCAGGTGGTAGATGCCTGGTAGGATGGGTTGAGAGTTGAGCAGCGTCTGACCCCGAACCATTCGCTGCAGCGGAGCTAGCGATCGTATGGCTAGAATCATCGTCATTAGCGGCAACGGCGGGTCGACGATCGACGGCGTCGGTCACTACACCACGGAACTGGTACGCACGCTCGCCCGGCTGCGGCCCGCTTGGAGATGGCTTCACCTTTACCGTAAGCCGCGTTGGTTTCAATCGCCGATCCGATTCCATGGGTCAGTCGTGGATCTGACTCCTTGGCACTCTTGGTCTCCGCTCGGAATTCGCTTGTCAGCGGCCGCAACGCGAAGTGTTGTGCCGGATCTGATTCACATTCAAGAGGAAGCGTATTCGTACCACATGACGGCTGCAGTCCGGCGGTTGGGAGGGTTGCTGCCGGGACGGACAGTCACGACACTCCATGAAGTTCACACGGCCGCACCGAACTGGAACAGTACCAAGTCCTTGATCGCGGATTCCGTCGCGGTCCTGACCAACGATCGCTTGACGGGCGAACGATGCTCGGCAGCAACCGGACGACGACCTGACGAGGTCTTGTGGAGTCCGGCCAACGTTTTTCCCGACCCGGCTCAACCGCCTCTGAAACGGGTGCCCAATCTCGTCGTCACGTTTGGGTTTCTCAATGGAATCAAGAATCTGCATCCGATGGCAGAGGCATTGAAGCGCATCCGAACGCGAATTCCGGACCTAAAATGGCGTATTGTCGGGCCGTTCGATCCGACGAAGAATACCGGGGATCGTGAACTCGCTTCGCTCTTCAGCGAAACCTGGATCGAATTTACCGGTGCACGTGCGGATCCGGCCGATCCGTTGCTTCGGAGATGGATCGGCGAAGCGGATGTGATGGCGCTGCCGTTCTCGGACGGTGCAAGCGTGCGTCGAGGCACCTTGCAGACGGCTTGGGCATTCGGGTTGCCCGTCGTCACCACACGAAGTACGACACCGGACGCCGCAATTGCCGACGGCGATACAGCAGTCTTGGTGGACGTCCTGAGCGTCGACGGCTGGACGGATGCGATTCATCGAATCTTGACGGATTGTTCCCATCGCGAGCGTTTGGCGGCCGGCAGTCGTGCGGCTTTCGCGAATTTCAGTTGGGAACGCTTGGCCGGGCACCACTTGGAATTGTACGACAGACTCATCGGGCGATGATTCGGCTTCGTTTATCAGAATCGTGGAAGTTCGTCATGAACAAAGTCGCCGGAAAGATTCAAGCGTTACGATATTTTGCGTTCGTATATCGAAACTTCAAAAACTGGAAAGCCGTTTGGTCGGCATTTCGCAACGGCCTTCCGATGCCGACGCTTGAAGCCCGCAACGGACTTCATATTTATTCGTCGCTCACTGATGACGTCCTTGGAATATATACAGAGATTTTCTCTAATAAGTGCTATACAGATAAACTGTATAAACCGTCAAGTGGCGATACCATCATAGACATCGGCGGAAACATTGGATTATTTGCGATCAGCATTCCATATGAAGTGCGAGGCGCGAAGGTGCATTCCTTCGAGCCGGTTCGAGAGACCCGCGAGCGACTCGAACGAAACGTCGTCGAGAACGGTCTGTCGTCATCCGTCACGGTCTACCCTTACGCCGTTCATGCGACCAGCGGTCATGTCACAATCCACAAGGGAAAGACGGCCGGGCACTCGTCCACGTCCGACAACGCATTCACCGGTGGTGACTCCGAGTCGGTTGAGACAATCACCCTGCGCCAGGTGATCGAACTCGTTGGTGCGGAGTGGATCGATCTGCTGAAGATGGATATCGAAGGCTCGGAAGTCGAAGCACTCAGCGGAGATCTTTCCTGCCTGCAGCGCGTTCGCCGAATTGTCGTGGAGTACCACGGGCTTTTCCGTCCCGGCTCGCGTGAGCACGTGATGGAAGTTTTACGTGCGGCAAACTACGATCGGATCGTCGATGAACCCGACCAACCCGACGGTCAATTGGGACTGATCAAGGCTTCCCGTATTTAGGAGACGGATTTAAAGTGTTGCGCGTACTCAAGAATCAGCAGACCATCACTGAGGCCCGTGGTGAACTGCGGAAGCTAGGATTAGATACGAGCCGCGGTTGGAGCCGGCTTCGATTTTCCGTATTCTGGATGCTCCGCTTCCGTATGGTTCCGGAGCCGGTGGCGGTGATCAAATCGTGGGACGTTTTGCAGATGACGCAAACCGTCATGAAACACGTTACGGACAGGAACGCGCTGATTTACGAGATGGGAAGCTACAACTCCGAGATTTCACTCGCACTATGGCGCAGCGGATTTCGTAACATTCGAGCTTCCGATTTCAATCCTTTAGGGCGAGCCATCCGCTGGTACGGAAACCGCATCGCCTTCCATGCCGAAAACTTCTACGAACCTGCCGTCGAACTTGGCAGTTGTGCGGCAATCGTCGCGCTTTCCGTAATCGAACATGGATACGATCGGGAGAATCTCGTACGTACCGTAGACCGACTGCTCCGACCGGGCGGCGTGTTTTGTTGCACTACCGACTACCATGAAGAAAAAATTGAAGTCCCAATAACGTTCTGTGCCTTCAATTTATCATTTCTTATCTTCAGCAAGAATGATATCCTTGACCTGTTGGAATCTTTTGCAAAGGTCGGTATCTTTCCAATCGAGTCGCCGGAATGGGGATCATCGGACAACCCGGTTCACTGGGAAGGATATCAATACTCCTCTATATTTCTCGCACTCCGAAAAAAATCATAGTATGATCATGAATCTATCTCCAAGACTTAATAACTTAGCGTGATTCAGGTTTCGCCACCGATCGTCACCGTTGTCGTGCCGACGCATCATCGGATTGTGCTGCTGCGAAAGCTGCTGATGTCGTTGGCGGCGCAGACCTTCCCGGCGGAGCGGTTCGAGATCGTCGTCGTCGGCAGCCCAGACGATGCGGGGGCGGCGGTCGTTACGGAGTTTCCGCAGGCCCGCTTCACGACGGTGCCGAACGATCCGTCCGGTGGGCGGAATCCTTCGGCCAAGCGAAACTACGGTGCTCAACTCGCGCGCGGCACTTGGCTTGCTTTCATCGACGACGATTGCGTGGCCGACTCGGAGTGGTTGAGCGAAGGCGCGAAGCACTTCGAAGGCAACGTCGCCCTGGAAGGTGCCAAGGTGATTCCCTTCCTCGATCCGCCGACGATGACTTACCGCGGGCTGAAGCTTTTTGAGAAGCCGGGCGGCTATCAGTCGTGCAACATTTTTTTCCGTCGGGACCTGTTCCTGAAACTCGGCGGCTTTGATCTGCGCTTTCCGTTCTATCTCGAGGACTCGGAGCTCGCCTGGTCGGTATTGGATGCGGGCCATGCAATCCCGCACGTTGCGGCGGCGAAGGTTATGCACCCGGTCGTGCCGGCGGCGCCGTGGCGGCTGTGGGACGACACCAAGCGAACGATGCTGATGCGACTGCTGCAGCGCAAGCACCCGGAGCAATATCGCCGCGCGGGTACGACGGTGCTGCGGCCGTGGATGTGGGTGCTGCTCGCGCTGCAACTCGGGGCGATCGGTTTCGGCGTCGCTCAGCAGTGGATCGCCGCCGGGGTTGGTCTGGGGCTGTCGCTGGCAGGTATTGCCTTGCTGCTGCGAAAGTGGTTCCGTGGCTGTCGGGTGAACGCGGAGGAAGTGCTCGTGACGGCGCTGATCCTGCCGAGCATCCCTGCGGTGCGTGCGATCCAATATCTCCGCGGCATCGTCCGGTATCGTGGGCCTGTAGTCCCGCCCCCGGAACTTGAATCTTCGGTGACTGGCAACTGATGGGTTTTTGACTTCGATTTTGCCTCTCACGCGACGTTCGGTGCGTACCTTCTCCCTCAGCCGTCCGTGAAGCAGCTTGCGTGATGGTGGGTTGTCAAAGATCATTGCGATGCGTGCCTGTCAGCTTGTGGTTGGCTCGGGCTGTTTGACTAGGTCGTAACCCAGTTCTTTCGCCCTTCGATGTAGGTTCTTCTCGACTCGGTCGCGTTCTTGTGTGGCGTAATCGCACTCTGACTTTTGCACGTAACCGATGCCGTAACGCATGAGGTTGTACAGGATGCGCGCGAGCTTGTGGGCCGTGGCCGTGATCGCTTTGGGGGCACCGAGGCGACCGCGTTGTCGGCGTAGGTAGGCACCCAGATAACTCTTGCTTCGCATCAGACCCCAGGCGGCCAGACGAAGACACGTGGCCGCACGACCTTTGCCCTTGCGGGTGGCACTCGACTTCACTTTGCCGCCCGTCTTCTTGAAGTTTGGACACAAGCCCAGCCAACTGGTGAAGTGCTTCACCGTCGGCCACTTCGTGAAGTCCGTGCCCAGTTCGCTGATGAGCGTCAACGCATGAATCTCGTCGATGCCTTCGATCAGGGTCAGGTCGATACCGACCATGAAGTACAACGCCGTGCGGACATCAAAACGTGGGTCGTGCGGCTTCCGCCCACGCTTGCGAGCTTTCACCGGCAGCGGTGGTAACGTCGTCGTCTTCTTCATCGTTCGCAGTTGTTTTTCGATGGCG
>JBBRUN010000347.1:0-6265 GCA_038247765.1 Gemmatales bacterium
CCGACGACGCGGGCCGGATGGCCGATCGCCAGCGCGAAGTCGGGAATCGATTTCGTCACGACGCTCCCCATGCCGATCATCGCCCACCGGCCGATGGTGAGGTCGTTGCCGACGGCGCAGTTCGCGCCGATCGTCGCGCCTTCTTTCACCAGCGTCGGCAGGGTGTGTTGGTCCAGTTCGGAGCTGCGGAGTCGCTTGAGATCGGGCGTCGCAGCGCGCGGGAAACGATCGTTGGTGAAGACGGTACCGGCCGAGACCATGACGCCGTCTTCGAGCGTGACCGCGTTGCAGATGTAAACGAATGCGTTGATTTTGCAGCGGTCGCCGATGCGGACGTCGTAGGCGATGTGGGTCTTCTCGCCGACGATGCACTCTTCGCCGAGCATCGCACCTTTGCGGATGTGGACGTGATCCCACACGGCCGAGCCGCGGCCGATGCCGACGCCCGGTTCGATGATGGCGGTCGGGTGGATGCGCGGGCCGTCAGCCATTCCAGTTGTCTCGCAGGGCGTCGAGCGTCGGCAGGGACAGCGGCGTGTGCGACAGGTTCATCCGCGTCGTTTCGATGCCGGTCCACGCGGACGCCCGAAGCGAAGCGTAGGCCGCTTCCATGACTTCGACGCTCGCCACGGCATCGTACGCATTGATCCGCAATATCTCGGTGCCGCGGATGGCCCCGGCGAAGTTCGTCACTTGATCGCGGAAGGCCTGTACTTTGTCGTAGCCCTGGCCGAAGACGACCCAGTCTTTCGCGCTGCCGAGCTTGTAGCGCGATTGGCGCCAACCGATTTGGATGGTGCCGAGCGAGCCGAAGATGTTGACGTACCAGTCGAGTTCTTTGTTGATGCTCCACGACAGATCGACGCTGCCCATGATTCCGGATCGCGATTTGACGAAGAGCCGGGCCGTGTCTTCGACCATCAATCCTTGGAGGTTCTTCCCTTCCACGGCGTGGATCTCGGCGAGCGGGCCGAGGAAGTAGCGCATGATGTCGACGGAATGCGTGCCGTTGTCGATGAGGACGCCGCCGCCGCTGATGGCCGGGTTCGAGTTCCAGCGCTTCGTCATGTCGACGCGGGCGGTGAAGGCGTTTTCGAATAGTACGACATCGCCGATGATCCCGGCGGCGACGAGTTCCTTGGCTCGGGTCACGTCTTCGACGTAGCGGAACTTCGACCCCATGGTCAGCAGCACGCCGGCGTGGTCGGCGGCGGCCGCCATCGCCCGGGCGCTCTCGGACGTGAACGTGAATGGTTTCTCGCAGAGGACGTGGATGCCCCGGCGCACGAGCTTCAACGTGATCGCTTCGTGCGTGTCCGGCGGCGTGCAGAGAATGACCGCGTCGATGGGCAAGCCCGACGCGAATAGTGCTTCGGGCGAAGCGAACTCCTCGCAACCGAAGCGCCCGGCGAGTGCGGACGCCGCCTCGGTGCGAACATCCACGACGGCGGTCAGCTCGGCGTCGAGGTGGTTCTCGAAAGCGCTGGCGTAGCTCTGGGCGATGCCGCCGGCGCCGATGAGCGCGAATGTCACGTGTTTCATATCGCTCGGTTTTCTTTCAACTTCGTCACCGCCCGGCGGATCGCCGCCGCGAGGAATTCGAGCGTCGCGTCGGTGTACTTCTCGTTCCACGGTAGTACAAGGACGCGGTCGAGGTACTCGAAGGTTCCGGGAAATCGCTCGGCGGCGTAATCCACGGCCTCCGGGCGGGCGAGCGTGAAGGGCCAACGGCTCTGGCCGAAGGTGCGTTGATCGCGGATCACCTCGCAGCGGAACGCCGGTTTCTGGATGTACCGCGGCGCAGTCAGAATGTTGTCGAGCTTCAATTCTTTCGCGAGCGCCGGTGGGCCACCGATGATCACGGCGGGATCGACGAGGACGCTGTACTTCCAGAAGACGTGTTCCGAAATGGGCGTCCGCACCGGCACCGAAACGCCGGGGACACCGGCCAACAATCGGTCCATCTTCGCGGCCAAGGTCGCCCGCGCTTCGACGATACCTTTCAGCTTCGCCAACTGCGCCACGGCCACGGCCGCTTGCAGTTCGCTGATGCGGTAATTCAAGCCAATGGTGTAGTGGTCCGGGTTCGCGTCGCCGTAGCCCCACGACTTATTGTTGAACAAGAACACCTTGCGGGCGAGCGCGGCGTCGTTCGAGACGACTAAGCCCCCTTCGCCGGTGGTGATATGCTTCCCCTGTTGCAGGCTGAAGCAACCGAGCGCGCCGAAGGTGCCGATAGGCTGGCCGCGGTAGGTGCTCAGGAATGCCTGCGCGCAATCTTCGATGATCGGCAGGTTGTGGAGCTCGGCTAAATTCACGATCGGCTTCATGTCGCAGGGGTTACCGAACAGGTGCGTGACGATGATCGCCTGCGTCCGCGGACTGATTCTGGCGGCGATGGTTTCGGCCGTGACGTTGCCGGTGCGGGCATCGACATCGGCGAAGACGGGGATCGCCCCTTGGTACAAGATCGGCGTGATCGCGCCCATGTCGGTGATCGAGGTCGTGATGATCTCGTCGCCCGGTTCGGGATCGATGGCGGCAATGGCCGCGTGGATCGCCGCGGAACCGGACGAACAGGCGTGGGCGTGTTTGGCGCTCAACATCGTGGCGAAGTCGGTTTCGAGCCGCTTGGCGAACTTCCCCTTGGTCGCGGTCAGCGTGCCGCTGCGCAGGGCTTCAGTCACGAGGGCGATTTCTTCGTCGCCGAGGGTGCGGCCGGAGGCGTCTTGATCGGAAGGAATATTCATGGGCCGTGAGATCCGGGAGAGCCGACGGGTGCGGGTGAAGATAAACCGAAGCGGGTGGAGCGCGGAAGCACCGACGGCGGTGCGGGGGTATCTTGATTCGGCAGCGTATGGACTTTGGAGATCATCGAGACCTGCCCGCGGATGATGGCGTCGCGGTCGGTCTGGCGCAATTGACGGCGGCGGTCGCAAATGAGCCGCACCATCAACCGCAGATGGCCGATTATCGTGCGGACGGTTTTCATCTTCGAACGGCCGTGCAACCGGCACTCGAGCACGGCCGGGTGTTCGACGATGATCTTGCCGGCGAGGTCGAGCCGGCCGACGAGCTCGGCGATGCCGAGGTAGCGGTTATTCACGAGCGGGATCGCGGCGATGGTGCTGCGCCGGTAAACCCGCAGGCAACTCGTGTAGGTATACAGGTTCGTCCGCAGCACGCGCCGGTAGAGCCACGCGCACCCCTTGGACAATTTCAACCGCCACGCCGGGACGTTCTTAACACCCCCGGCCGGGTGGTACGGCGACGCCGTCACGAGATCGACGCCGGTCGTCAGCAGCGGGATCAGTTCCGCGAGTTTCAGCGGGTCGTAGCTGCAGTCGCTGTCCATCGAGCAGACGATCTCGGTGCCCGCGCTGCGGATGCCGGTCATGATCGCCGCGGCGATGCCGAGGTTGAGGTCGTGCCGGAGGAGCTGATAGCCCTCGCGGTTGCCGAAGGATTTTTTCAGCGAGTTCCACGTGTCGTCGGTGCTGCCGTCGTCGACGAGCAAGCAGGTGACGTCGTAAGTGTGGCCGAGTCGCTCGTGCACTTCGTCGAGGGTGTTACGCAAGTGCGCGACGATGAGCTCCTCGTTGAAGCACGGGACGACGATGGACACCGGTTTGCGGTCGGTAGCGGGCATCGGAGAGGGTCGCTCCATGCGGGCGGAGGTGGAACTGCCGATGGCGGAGAAGGCGACGATGTCCGGTTGCGGCGGGGCCGGCTCGGGTTTCAATTGCAGATAGTCGGCGCAAGAGCCGAAGCGGTACGTCGTCAGCAGGTCGCCGAGGCGCTCGGGCATCTTCGCCAAGTTGCGATAATGTCGCATCCGGTTCAGCCGCCCACCGGCCGCGAGGCGGGGCTGTTCGGGGTCGAGTTCCCACGTGTGGAAATACGCCACCATCGGCGTCGGGTAAACGCGATCCCACTTCGCGGCGGCGCGGGTCGTCAAGAACTTCGGCAGTTGCCGGAGATAGTTTCCCCCGGCGACGGGCACCCGCACGCCGAGGATTTTGCCGCAGGAGATCGGCAGTTCGAGCAGCGAGTGGTTCCCGTTGCGGTGTTCGTGGGGCGTGAGTCGGCCCGGTTCCCCCGCGAAGCTATCGCGGATCGGGGCGATGCTGGAATCGTACACGAACCCTAGCTCGGCGAGGATATCGAGCGCCCAGAGGTCGTCCGGTTGCAGCCAACCGTCGGCGAGGCGGTATCCGTAGACCTTGTGCCCTGTCGCCGCTTCGACGGCGTTGCGGGCCCGCAGGGCGTCGGCTTGGAATTCTTCGGGCGTCATCTCGTGGACGCCGCGGTGGTAGAAGCCGCGGACGCCGACTTCGTGCCCGGCTTCGGCGATGCGGCGGATCACGTCCGGGAACTGCTCGGCGATCCAACCCAAAACGAAAAAGGTCGCCTGGGCGTCGTGCTGGGCAAGCAGGTCGATCGCCTTTTGGGTCGTCAGCTCGATGCGCGATTCGAACCGCTGCCAGCGGTTCCGTTGGATGTATTTGTTGAAGGCCCGGACGTGGTAATAGTCCTCGACGTTCACGGTCAGCAGGTGGTGGCGCTCGGGGTTCATGCCGTCACTGCCTTCGCCGGGACATCGGCGTGCGTCAAGACTCGCTGCAAAATATTGGCGATCCGCCGGGACGCCCGGCCATCGCCGAAGGGATTGACCACCGGCAGCGCGACCTCGTGGCTCCAATAGTGGACCTTCAACATCGCTTCGAATTGCTCCGGGGTCGCCGCGAGTTGGGCGAGGCCCGTCTCCAAAACTTCTTGGCGCTCGGTCGATTCCCGCAAGATCAACAGGTGTTTACCGAGGCTCGGGGCTTCTTCTTGGATGCCGCCGGAGTCGGAGGCGATCAGCCACGATTCGGACAAGAGCCGGATGAAATCGACGTAATCGAGCGGTTCGATCAGATGGATTCGCTCGATGCCCCCCAGACAGGAGTACGCTTTCTCCCGGACGACCGGATTCGGGTGCATCGGGAAAATCAGGGCCGTATCGGCGTGGCGTTCGACGAAGCGCCGCACGACGCGGAGATTGTCTTCCAGAATATTGGCGAAGTTTTCCCGGCGATGGCTCGTGAAAGCGATCCGCTTCAAATGGGCCGTGCGATTCAACAATTCTTGAAGCGCCGGCGAACAGGGCGATTGGCCAATCCCATTCAGCGCATCGACCACCGGGTTGCCGGTGCGGAAGATCGCCTCGCGGGGAATGCCTTCGCGGCGAAGCGTGCGGACGTGGTTCTTCGTCCCAGCAAAGTGCCAGCGAGCCACGCGGGAGATCATGCGCCGGTTCATTTCTTCCGGGAAAGGCGATTGCGCATCGTCGGTCCGCAATCCGGCTTCGATGTGGCCCACGGGAATGCGTCGCTGGAAGGCCGCGAGCGCGACCGCGGCGGCCGTCGTCGTATCGCCCTGAACGAGCACGACATCCGGCCGATACGATTCCAGCAGGGGGTCGATTTCAGTCAAGATTCGGGCGAAGAGCGCGTTCAACGGTTGGCCCGGCCGCATCACCTGAAGATCGTGGTCGATGCGGGTGTCGAACAGCTTCAGAAACGGCGCGAGCAAATCGGCGTGCTGACCGGTGTTGACGTTGATGGTTCGGAAAACGTCCGGGCGCGCTTCGAGCTCAGCCAGCACCGGGCCGAGTTTAATCATCTCCGGTCGGGTGCCGAAGGCCGTGAGGACGACCTGCAGAACCGCTGGTTTCCGGGATTCCGAGCTGGTCATACTTGGAACTGCGGGGTGGGAACGCTGTCGGATATATCGTCACCCTAGCACGCGGATGGCATCGTTCACCAATTTTATCACTTTCGGCTCGGGGGCGAAATCCGCCCACACCGAGGACGCCTCCCCGAAGTGGCTCGGCACGCGTATCTTGACCCTTTGGGCGTGGAGCCGCACCTGTGCCGCACGAGCCGGTCGATTTGTCCCGCGTCCGCACGATCCCGCTGCAAATCCGCCCGAACAAAGTGTCCCAGGACAAGTTCGCGAAGCCGGCGGTGAAGGGGCAATCGGCGGCGGCGTTTCTCGCGGGGTTGCCGGGCATCCTCGCCGGGGACGATTTCCGCGCCGTCGTGAAGGCCATCGTCGACGCCAAGCGAAACGACCGCGAGGTGATCGTCGGCTTCGGGGCGCACGTCCTCAAATGCGGCCTCAGCCCCGTGCTTATCGACCTCGTACAGCGCGGCATCATCACGGGCCTCGCTACGAACGGCTCCGGGGCGATCCACGATTTCGAATTGGCGTTGATAGG
>JBBRUN010000348.1:0-6261 GCA_038247765.1 Gemmatales bacterium
CGAAGACTTGAAACTTCCCGGCGAAGCCGACGAGCGGTGGTAGACCCAGCAAACTCAGCATGCTGATGGCGATTGCCCCGGCCAAGCCGGGCGAACGCAACCACAGCCCGCGGAGCCCATCGAGGGTTTCGATGCCGGCGCGGTTTCGCAAAATCGCCGCGACGCCGAACGCGGCCAAGTTAGTCGGAAGATACCCCACCAAGTAGTACAGTGTTGCCGCGGCGCCGTCGGCCGTGAAGATCGCCAAGCCGAGCAGCAGCACCCCGGCGTGGGCGATGGTCGAATAGGCCAGCAGTCGTTTCAAATTCGTCTGCCCGAGTGCGGCGAGGTTGCCGAGGGTCATCGTCAGCATCGCCATCACCAACAGGGCCGCACCGAGGGTTCGCGGCAACAGCGTCGGATCGACCATCGCGACTTCGCGCTGAAGTGTCAGCAGGAATCGGGCGGTCAATCCGACGGCGGCGGCTTTCGACGCCACCGATAGAAACGCCCCGACTTCGGCAGCGGCCCCTTCGAAGACATCGGGTAGCCAGAAGTGGAACGGCACCGCCGACAGTTTGAAGGCGAAGCCCGCCAGCAGCAGGGCCGTCGCGGCGTAGGTCATACCGTCCGGGTTGCCGGACTTGGCCATCTCGGCCCAGCCGTGGGCGATGCCGGTGATCGACCCAGTGCCGAATTGCGCCATCAACAAGCTGATGCCATAGAGCGCGACGCCCGATGCGGCCGAGCCGTACAGGACGTACTTGAGGGCCGATTCGCTCCCGGTTTTGCGGCCCTTCAAAAACCCGGCGAGTGCGTAGCAGGGCAGGCTCGCCATCTCGAGGCCGACGAACACCATCATGAGGTGGTTCGCCGAGACCATCACCATCATGCCGAGGGTGCCCCCGAGCAAGAGCACGAGATAGTCGGCGGAATCTTCGCGGTCGGGTAAACCCGTGATGCCGCCGAGCCAGAGGGCGCCGAGTGCGAACAGGATGAGAAGTGTCCGCAGAAAAGTGGCGAAGGCGTCGAGCTTCAACAGGCCGGTGAAGGCGACGCCGCTGTTTGTGCCGTGGAAGTGATCGACCCATTGCAAGCCGAGGAATGTCAACGCTGCGATCATGGGCCAGACGGCGATGGCATTCAGGTGGATGCGGTCGAAGGTTCGGAACAACCGGAGGGCGAGCACCAGTAGCACGGTGCCCGCCACGATCAATTCCGGGGCGAAGAGGCCGAGGTCGGCATTCAGCGCGGAGCGCACGGACGCATATTGTTCCGGGGAGAGGATCATCGCGTTAGCATAGCGAACCTACTTGATCGGCGTCACTTTCACGGTCATCTTTTTCTCCTTGCGGAGCACGACGACTTCGAGTTCGACGCCGACTTTCTGGCCCGACATCGCGGCCATGTAGGTTTCGATATTCTTCACCGGCAGGCCGGCGATGGAGACGATCACGTCATCTTCTTTGATGCCGGCCTTCTCGGCGGGGCCGCCTTCGGACACCGCGGCCACGAGGACGCCGCCGTCGTTCTCGCCGTAGTTTCCGGGGGCGATCCCCATGCGCGGCAGGTTGCCCGACGTGCGCGGCGTCGTGTCGGTCGGGTCTTGGCCACCGCCTTTGGTCTTCAAGTAGGCGACAGCGTCGGTGGTCGTGGCGTAATGATCGGCGAACACCTGCGCGAAGTCGGCGACTTTATGCAACCCCTTGATGTTGATCTTCTCGGGTGTGTCGGTCGGCTTGTGGTAGTCCTTGTGCGTGCCGGTGAAGAGGAAGAGCACGGGGATTTTCTTCGCGTAGAACGACGCGTGATCGCTCGGCCCGGAGCCGCCGGCGATTTTCAAGAGTTTGAAGTCGAAGGCTTTGTTCGTGTCGTCCACGAGTTTGTCGAGGCCCGCGGTCGTGCCGGTGCCGTAGACGACGATGCGGTCTTTCTTCGGCTTGCCGTCGCCCGCTTTTTCTTCGACCGCGATCATCCGGCCGATCATGTCCATGTTGATCATGAACTTGGTTTTGCCGAGCGGGAAAGGCGGTTCTTTGCAGTAGTGGATGGAACCGAAGAGGCCTTGTTCCTCGCCGCTGAAGGCGACGAACACGATGCGCCGACCTTGGCGGTTCTTGATCTTGCCGTAGCGGCGGACGAGTTCGAGCAAGCCCGAGGTGCCCGAAGCGTTGTCGTCGGCCCCGAAGTGCGTCTTGCCGGCGTTGTTGGGGAAGCTGCCCGATTCGCCGGCGCCGAGGTGGTCGTAGTGGGCACCGATCACGACGGTTTCCTCCGCCAGCGGGCCGGCCCCTTCGAGCACGCCCACGACGTTGCGGGTGTTGTAGAGGTCGCGGGTGATGGTCACTTCCGTGACGGCCATCCAGCCTTTGACTTCGAAGCTGAACGGCTTCGCATCTTTGTCGATAGCGTCTTCGATTTCCGCGAGCGTTTTCTCTTTCAGCGGCTTCGTCAACGCCTCGATCGCCGAGCGCTTGACGTGGAACACCGGGCCGTCGAAATAACTGCCTGCGGTGCGGTCGGCTTCCATCAGCGGATCGTTCTTCCCGGCCGAAACGCGGTCGCTCACGAAAAGAATGCCAACGGCACCGTGGGCGATCGCGTTCTGAATTTTGTTGATCAGCGGGGCGGGCGATTCCTCGCCGTCTTTGGCGAAGGCCGGTTTGAAGTTGTCCGGCTTCGGCGTGCCCCGCAGGATCACGACGGTTTTCCCTTTGACATCGACCCCGGCGTAGTCGTCGTACTTCGGCTCGATACTGGTGATGCCATAGCCGACGAACACGAGGCCCGTCGATTTCTTCCCGGCACCCGACGCGGCCGTAGCAACAAAGTCGTCTTTGAGCTTCAACTCGTTCGATTTGTCGCCGATATTGAGGGTCAGCGCGTTGGGCGTACCGAGTTTGCCGCGGCCGGGCACGATGAACTTTTGGAAGTACGTGCCATCTTGGAAGGCCGACTTCAGGCCCGCGTCTTTGAAGGCGGTGGCGATGTAGTCGCCGGCTTTTTTCAGGCCTTCGGTTTTCAGCCCGCGGCCTTGGCACTCGTCACCGGCGAGGAAGTCGATGTCTTTCTTGATGCGTTCCAGCGACGGGTCGGGTTCGGCCCCAATGGCCACCGGGGAAACGAACGCCGCGACGAGCAGGATGAAAACCCAAGATCGCATGGGAAAACCTTTGGATTGCGAAACCGAACCGCCCGCCATTTCGGGCGACTACCTGAAGATTATAATGGCCATGGTGAGGAAATCGCCGTGGAATTTCGGTCCGAATGTTGCACCGGCCGCCGATGCCCCGCGATAAACTGATTTTACTTTCCCCCGTCCCGCCCGGTCGATTGCGAGTCTACTTATGGCCATCCGAGTCACATGCGGCGAGTGCGGGCACAAGTTTTCGGCGCCGACCAGCCGGGCCGGAAAAACCGTCGCTTGCGACGAATGCGATGAAACCGTCCGCGTGCCGATGGCCCAAGCGGTCCCCGCTCCCGCTGCAAAAGTGGCCAAAAAGAAAGTCGTCGTGACCGACGAAGATGCGGACGACGACGCCCCGCGGCCGAAAAAGAAATCGGCGCTGCCGCTGATCCTCGCCGGTGTCGCGGTGCTTCTGCTGCTCGGCGTCGGTGCGGCCGTCGCGCTGTTAGTGCTGACTAAGGACGCCGCCCCCGCCGTGGCGTCGTTCACACCGGCGACGCAGCCGACCGAACCGACCAAGCCCGAGACCCAGCCGACGACTCCACCCACCAAACCGACTCCGCCGACCAAGCCCGACCCCAAACCGATCGAACCGAAGCCGGTGCCGATGACGAACGTCCGCCGCGACACGCCGGACGGCCCGACGCTGGACCGGATCACGCACGCCACGGTGTACATCGAAGTCGAAGACCAACGCGGCGGCGGCGGCTCCGGTTCGGGCTGGTTCGGCTTGGAACCGAACCTCATCGTCACGAATGCCCACGTGCTCGGCATGAAGCAACCCGGCAGCAAAGAACCGAAGAAAATTACGGTCTACGTCGATGCCGGGGAGAAGGGCCAACAGCGGATGTTCGAAGGGGCGAAGGTCAAAATCTTGGCGGTAGACCGCGACATGGACTTGGCTCTGCTCGAGATCGTCAACGAAAAGAAGCTGCCCGAACCGTTGAAAATCCGGGCGTCCGAGGAACTGAAGCGCCTCGATAAACTGACCGTCATCGGCTTCCCGGGCGGGCGCCGCATCGCCGAAAAGAACCGCAGCGAAGACCCCCCGGCGGTGACGGTCGCCGAGACGAAAGTCCAAGCGCTCCGCAAAGATTCCCACGGCGATCTCTATTCGGTGCAGTTGCAGGGCGGACTGGTCCACGGCAACTCCGGCGGGCCGATCTGCGACGGCGAAGGAGAAGTCGTCGCCGTCGCCGTCCGCGTCGATCTCGACCACAACGGCCAACTCACGAACATCGCTTACGGGGTTCCGACGGAGTACGTCCGCAGCTTGATCGCCGGGCGCATCGCCAACGTCGAATACGGCACGGCCTACACGCTCGACGGCAAAGTCTACGTGCCGGTAACGGTGAATTGCCTCGACCCACGTCGCCAACTCAAAGAGGTCGGCCTGGTCGCGTGGGTCGGGGAACCGGACGACGCCCTCCGGGCACCCGGCGCCGAGCGCAAGCCGAGCGAGACCGATGTCGAAGCGAAACTCGTCTACGATCCCGTTAAGCAAGTCGCCACCGGGGACCTCGTCTACCCGGCCCAAGAAGCCGGAAAGGTTTATTTCAGCCAGCCGTATTACTCGAACGGTTCGACCCCGAAGCGCTGGATGGGCGGCAACTCGGTAAAACTCGCCGGGCCGCCTTACGAGCGCGTGCCGGCCGCGTTGTACGCCAAGAACAAGATCGGCAGCAAGCGGGCGCTCACGGTGAAGCGCACGAGCGATCTCCAGCAGTTGCAAGACGGCGAAGGGGAGAAAGAAAGCCAGCTCCGCTTCGAGCAGACGATCAAACTCTCCGAGGAACTGTCGAAAGCCGGGGACACTTCGGTGTTGGCCAAGGCGCTCTACCGCTTCGATTCCCTCGATTTGAAAATCAAGCGCGGTACCTCGGAGATCCCCGTCCCGCAAGACATCCTCGACTTCATCAACACGGGTATCAAGCAAGTCACCGCCACGGGGTCGATCCTCCGCACCGGTGAAATTTTCCAACTCCAAGTGCAGACCTTCAACATCAACGACCCCATCTTGAAGCAGATCTATTTGAACCGGGGCCACGATTTGATCGAGTCGCTCCAAGAGAGCTCGATCCTACTCCCCAACAAGAAGGTCGTCGCCGGGGACACTTGGAACCACGTCCGCAACTTGCGGATCGCTTTCGAAAGCATCGAGCCGCCGGTGAACCAACCGGGCGGCGGTCGGCCGACCGTCGTGCCGAAGGCCAAACCGAAGGAATTCGCGTTCCGCGAAGAGCTCAAATATACCTACCTCGGCCTCCGCGACCGGGACGGACGCAAAGTCGCGGTGGTGAAAGTGGAGGGCACCGTCGGCCCCATGGGCGGCGCCCCGCCCGGAAGCGCCACCGGCACCGTCAAGGGCCTCGTGCTCATCGAAGACGAAACCGGCGTCATCGTCGATTCGGAAATCCGCCGTCAGTTCGAAGTCGATTCGTCCGAGAAAGGCGTGAAGAAACGACTGTCCGGCGTCGACGAATTCAACATCACCCGCGGCGCGAACGTGAACTGACCGCGTGGCCCGTATCGCCACGGGACTTCCCCGCGAGAAACCGGCGCGCAGTCACATTCATTCCGCCCAAAAGTGCGCTGGGGCAACGATGACCGCTGGGATGCCTCACTTCCGTATTCGCTGGCTCCTCCGCGCCAAGGCCCAACTGGCGCTGCATCCCCGGCAAAACGCTATTCTCTACGCCCTGCTCTGCGACGCGGCGCGGGGGCAGACCCCGGATGGCCCTGACCATATGCCGGAAGGGTTGTTGCTCGATGCTCCGGAGACGGGGCGTCTCACCGTGGATGGGGGTGAGCATTTCGCCTTCGGGGCGACCCTGCTCGAAGCCGATCCGGCCCGAGCGACCCGCCGCCTGCACCGGCTGAGCTTGGGACTGATGCGACTCGGGAGCACCGTACCGAAAGTCCCGGTCGCACTCGGTGGGAATTTCGACCTGATCGAAGTCCGCGACCTCGTTTCCGGGTTGCCTCGTTCTCCCGATGACCCGTTCCAGCCCGTCTCTCGATCGGGGCTTACCCAGCAGATCGAGCGCCTGCTCGCTCGCGCTGACAAGCCACTGACACTGCGGTTCCTCAGCCCG
>JBBRUN010000349.1:0-6248 GCA_038247765.1 Gemmatales bacterium
AGCGCCGTGCCGACGGGGCCATCGAGTTCGCCGATGACGATCTCCGGCTCGGCGCAGAGATAATCTTTGTCGCCTTCGACGAGAGCTTCCCCCGTACGCAGTCCGATTCGTGGGCTCATGGTGTGGCTCGCAATGGATGTTCCCGCGATGTTACTGAATTCCGTGGCCTACGCCATCTCCGCCCAGGCCTGCGGCTTCAGCCAGTAGTCGGTCAGTTCGGCTTCGGGGCTGCCCGGCTCGGCGCGCCAGTCGTACTTGTACCGCACCGTCGGCGGCAGGCTCATCAAGATGCTTTCGATGCGGCCGTTGGTCTTCAACCCGAAGAGCGTGCCGCGGTCGTAGATCAAATTGAACTCGACGTAGCGCCCCCGGCGGTATTCTTGGAACTCCCGTTCGCGGGCGCCGAAAGGCGTATCTTGGCGGCGCGCGACGATCGGCAAGTACGCATCGGGGAACGAGCCCGAGGCTTCGCGGACGAACTCGAAAGCGCGTTCCAAATCGCCGCCGTCGAAGTAGTCGAAGAAGATGCCGCCGACGCCGCGGGCTTCGTTGCGATGGGGCAGATGGAAGTAATGGTCGCAATCGACTTTCATCTTGGCGTAGTCGGTCATCGGGGCGAACCGGCCCACGGCCTCCTTCCACGATTTGTGGAAGTGGATGACGTCTTCGCGGAAAGGGTAATACGGAGTGAGGTCGGCCCCGCCGCCGAACCACGACTTCGACCCGTGTTCGAGGAAGCGGAAGTTGCCGTGGACCGTGGGCACGTACGGATTGTGCGGGTGCAGGACCCAACTGACGCCGGAGGCGCGGAAGGTCAGTCCGTCCCCGGGGAGCTGCTTGGCGAACTCGGGGCTGAGTTCGCCGAAGACTTCGGAGAAGTTCACCCCGGCTTTTTCGAAGACGGCGCCGTTCTCGATGACGCGGGATCGCCCACCGCCGCCTTCGGCGCGGATCCAAGAATCTTCGCGGAAGGGCGTGCCGCCATCGGCCGCCGCTACGGCCGCCGCGAGGCGATCTTGGAAGCCGCGGAAATAGCCGACGACGCGTTCGTTCACGGGATAACCTCGAAATCCGAATTGTTGTAGTCGAACCTCAGCCCTTCAGTCCGAATAGCGTCCGCATCGCCTCGACCAACTTCCTCGACTCGCCTTCCTTGCTCGCTTCTTGCAGGGCGGCGATGGGGGCGTGGAGGAGTTTGTTCTGGAACAACCGGAAGGCCCGTTCGATCGACTCGCGGTCGGTGGGCGTGAGCTTGCCGTTCAACTTGCCCAACAGCGGGCCGAGGACTTCGGCGCGGACGCGATCCACCTCGACCCGCAACTGCTGAATCGCCGGGCCGCTCTTGCGGCGGTTCCAATCGTCGGCGAATTTCTTCACCTCCTCAGTCACGATCGCTTCGGCCGGGGCGACCGCCTTCCGCCGTTCGCCGAGGGTCTGCTCCCGCACGCGGGCCAAGTCGTCGATGTTGAAGACGCAAACGCGGTCGCCATCGTGGATGTCCGGGTCGAAATCCCGCGGCACAGCGATGTCCAGCACCACCAGCGTCCGCGTCCCCCGGTGCGGCAGGACCTTCTCGTCGAAGCGCTCCTTCGGCATGATCGGCTCGCCCGCGCCGGTGGTGCTCAGCGCGATGTCGGCCTTCGCCAAAGCGTCGTCGAGTTGGCCCCACGGAATCGGCTGACCGCCGCAGAGCGCCGCGACCTCCGCGGCCTTCTCCGGGCTGCGGTTCGTCACGAGGATCTTGCCCGGTTGCAGCGCTTCCAAATGCTTCAGCGTCAGCCGGGCCATCTTGCCGGCGCCGATGACGAGGATGGTTTTGTCGCGGAAGGTGTCGAACACCTGCCGGACGTAATCGACGGCGACGCTGGACACCGACACATGCCCGGCCGAGATGGTCGTCTCGGTGCGGACGCGCTTCGCGACCCGCAGGCTGTGGGCCAAGAGGGCGTTCAGCATCGGCCCGGTGGCGCCGAGCTTCTTGGCGAACTCGAACGCTTTCTTCATCTGCCCGGCGATCTGCCCTTCGCCGACGATCAAACTATCCAAGCTCGCGGCGACGCGGGAGAGGTGCCGCACCGCCGCATCGTCGACGTGTTCGTACAGCAGGGGAACGACGGCCGACGCCGGAACGGAATGGATCTCCCCGAGGAACTCGGCGGCGAGACCGGTATCGAACGGCTGTTCGCCCGATTGCCGGGCGACGTAGAGTTCGACGCGGTTGCACGTGGACAGAAGCACGACTTCGCAACCGAAACGGGACGAGAGATCGACGACGGCGCGCTCTTGCTTGGCCGGGTCGAAGGCGAGTTTCTCGCGCATCTCCACGGCGGCCGTGCGGAAGTTGCAACCGATGGCGCGGAGGTTCACGGCGAATCCCCCCGTACAAACGGGTGGCCGGCGATTAGCACCAGCAGCATCAGTGCGGACGTGAGGATGGTCAGCAGCGCCAAGCGCCGGCCGGGCAGCGTGGCGGCATAGCGGAGGTAGGTCAGCGCGAGGAAGACGACCCACAGGCCGACGGTGCCGAGGAACTTCACCGACATCCAATTGTCGGCGAAGCCGTGGTAGTGCCTCAGCAAAACGCCCCCGAGCAGCAGACCGACGGTGAGGAGCGGGAAGGCGAGATTCACCGCCCGGCGGTTCATCGCTTCGAGCCGGTCGAGGCTGAGCAACTTCAATTGGCCCAGCGGCAGCAGTTTCTTTCGCAACCGTCGGGCTTGGATGAGGTACATGGTGCTGGCCACGGCGCCGACGCTGACACCGACCGCAGCGAGCAGCAGGAACAGACCGTGGACCGCGCCCCAAATGTGGGCGCCGGAGTTCAAATCGAGTTCCGGCGATTCTTCGGTGGAGACGGCCACGAACGCGATGGCCAACAAGCCGAGGATCACGGGGAGTACGAAGATGGCCCACGCCTGTCGGGCGTGGTGCAGCGAACCGTACAGATAGAAGATGGCGAGCACCCAAGCCAAGGCCAGCAACGCCCCGTAGGCCGTGGCGGGGGTCGGTTGGCGGATCGACAAGAACAGCGTGTGCGCGAACAGCCCGGCGGCGCCGAGGATCAACCCGGCGAAGCGCAGGCTCGGCCTCGGCCAGCGCAAGCGACCCAATTCCAGCGCGAACGCGAGCAGGTAGCTCAGGCCGAAGCAGGCCAGCGTGACATTCTGGAGCGGGACGGGCATGGGCAAGCCGTGGTGGCGGGTGGGCTATTGTAGGCTTCGGTGCTTGCTGATGACTGACAACTGATCGCTGACGACTATTTCCGCCATCGTTGTTTTGAAAACAGGTGTCAGTTGTCAGCGGTCAGCGTTCAGTCAGCTGACTACCCCTCGTGCCCCGCCAGCCAGTCGCGCAGATCCAACGTCATCGTCCCGTTGTTGTCCATGCGGGGCACTTTATTCTGGCCGCCTTCTTTGCCGCGGGATTCCATCCAGCGCGTGAACGCCCCTTCGCGGACGGGCCGCACTTCCGGCTCCAGCATCGTCAGATTGCCGGCGCGGTGGGCGTCGTAGTCTTCGTTCAAGCGCCGCAGTTCGTCGTCGAGCACCCGCGTGAACTGGCCGAGGTCGCGCGGCGGCGAACCGCGGAACTCGATCAAGTACAGGTGGTGCCCCGGCTTCTTCGGGTCGGTCGGGAAGATCGGGCCGACGTGGTGATCCGCCGTGAGAACGCCGCACGCCTCGGCCGCTTTGGCGATGCCCCGTTCGATCTCTTCTTCGATGAGGTGCTCGCCGAAGGCGCTGAGGAAGTTCTTCGTCCGCCCACTGAACCGCAGCAGCGGCGGGTTGACCCTTTCGAACGTCACGGTGTCGCCGATGATGTAGCTCCAGAGGCCGGCGCACGTCGTCACGGCGATGGCGTAGACGACGCCGGTTTGAATCGTCCGCAGCGTGTGCCGGGTCGGTTTGTCGGTCTTCAACTTCCCGTCGCGCAAATCTTCGACGGGGATGAACTCGAAGAAGATTCCGTGGTCCGGTACCAACCGGAGGAGGTTGTAGCGCGGATCTTCGGTGGCGATGAACCCCTCGGAACACGGGTAGACTTCGCAAAACTGCACGGCGTCCGAACCGATCTCGGCCCGGAAGGTGTTCTTGTACGAATCGAATTTCGTGCCGCCGTGGATGACGAGCTTCAACTGCGGCCAAATCTCGGCGATGGTCTTCTTGCCCGACTCTTGCTTCAGCCGGTCGAACAGGGTGAGCATCCACGACGGCACGCCGCTGAGGGCCGTGATCGGCTCGCGGATCGACTGCTCCGCCAACTTCCGCAACTTCACCGGCCAATCGGGAATCAGGCTGATGTCGAGCGGCGGGAAGGCGTACGGCCGGCTCGCGGCGATAATCTCTTTCGCCGCGATGCCGCTGAGATCCCCCGCGAAACTACCGTCGGATTGCAGCCGCATGTCGGTGCAGCCGCCGAGGAAGAAGAACTTGCCGGTGAGGGTCTCGTGCTTCGGGAAGGCGTTGCGGAAGAACGCCATCGTCGTGAATGCGGCCTTCTGGTTCGACTTCAACATCTCCCGCGAAATGGGGATGTACTTCGTCGTGCCGCTGGTGGTGCCGCTGGACAGCGCGTAGTACGGGATCTTCCCCGGCCAGGTGATGTCGTCGAGCTTCGGGTAGGCGTCCTTCCAGTACTCGTTCCAGAAGTCGTCGTAGTCGCGCAGCGGCACGCGGGCTTGGTAATCGGCGACGTTTTGAAGGAACGAGAAATCGTGGTCGCGGCCGAACTTCGTCTTCTCGGCGGCGTGCAGCAACTGCGCGAGTGTCCGTTCCTGCGTCTGCGCCGCATCGGTGCGGTCGAGGTGCCGCACGCGGTACTTGGCCGCGCGCACCAAGGCCGTATCGGCGATCCGCCGGACGAGCCGCGAACCGGT
This sequence comes from Gemmatales bacterium, assembly GCA_038247765.1. Taxonomy (GTDB): domain Bacteria; phylum Planctomycetota; class Planctomycetia; order Gemmatales; family Gemmataceae; genus JALHQU01. The sequence goes on from JBBRUN010000349.1 coordinate 4,877, forward strand.
GAGGGGAGCCAACCAAGCGGTACCGGCCATCGACCTACCTCGGGCCAAGTCGGCCCAACGGATCGGGAACAGGCACGGGCCGACGCGGATTGTTTTACGGACTTTTCAAACGACCTGTTCCCGCGGCACCGAATGGATAGACAACAATTTGGGCCGAAATCACAGGCACCGAGATCGCCATGACGCGATACCGCAATTGGCACCGCTGGCCGGGACGCACCCTGCGGACTTTGATCCCGCGGCGCATCCGCCGCATGATCCTCATCCCCCTCGTCATGCTCGCGCTCGGCACGGTGGCGTACCCGGCAATCGAAGGCGGGGAGTGGACGCTGTTCGACGGCCTCTACATGACCGTGATCACGCTCACGACGTTGGGATACGGTGAACTCCACCCGCCGCTCTCGACCCCGGGTCGCGTGTTCACCATCTTCTTGGCCATCGGTGGAATCTTCGTCCTCTTTTACATCGCCACGGACGTCGTCCGGAGCATCATCACGGGCGAACTTCAAGAGCTCGTCGGAAAGGAGCGTATGGCCGATCGACTCAAACACATGGAAGGCCACACCATCGTGTGCGGTTTCGGCCGAATGGGGAAAACCGTCTGCGACGAATTGGAACGGCTGCAGCAACCGTTCGTCGTCATCGATCCCGCGCCGCCGGGCGACGAGTGGCCCCACGCCTTGGGCATTCGACTCCAAGGGGACGCCGAAGAAGACCACGTCCTCCGGCACGCGGGGATCGAACGGGCGCGGGCGCTGGTGACGGTCGTCGGATCCGATGCCAACAACCTCTATATCTCGCTGAGCGCGCGGCTTTTGAACCCGGCACTGGTGATCATCGCGCGCGCCGAGGAAGCGGAGGCCGAAGCGAAATTGCTCAAAGTCGGAGTGAACAAAGTCATCTCCCCGTACCTCGAAGGCGGGCACCGTGCGGTGCAGTCGATCTTCAAGCCGTCGCTGCAACATTTCGTCGATCAAGTGACCCGATCCGAACTGATCGACCTGACCATCGAAGAGTTTCCCGTGCAATCCGGCTGCGAATTGGCCGGGCAAACGGTCGGTCAAACCCGCCTGCGCAGCCAATTCGGTATCACGATTCTCGGCATCGTCCAAGCGGACGGCAAGTTGGCGATCGCACCGAGCGGAGACGAAACCATCGAAGCCGGAACCACCCTCATCGCAATCGGATTGCGGCAGCAACTGCAAGCGGCCGTGGCATTGACGCGGTCCGCGCAATCGGCGAACGCATCGAAATGAAGTCGCCGATGGAATGGATCATGACGTGTTACCATACCACCTGACCCTTTTTCCGGAGCTTACTATGCGTCGCGTCTGTTTCACCGGCCTTCTTCTACTCATCGCCCTCGCCCCGG
>JBBRUN010000350.1:0-6246 GCA_038247765.1 Gemmatales bacterium
AATTCCTCGGAGGGCTCACGCCCACCGCTCGGGAGATCGGGATAACTTCATGGCCGACGCCTCACCCGAAGATACGCTCCCCGAAGCCACCGGCAACAAGGCGCGGTTGGCGCGCGTCTACGCCGAAGCGCTGCTCGCGGCGGCGACGAAGGCCAACCTTGCCGACGACGTCGGCGAGGAGCTTTCGTCCGTGGCCGACGGCGTGCTGAAGCCGAACCCGAAGATCGTCGAATTCTTCAACTCGGCCGCCGTCAGCCGGAACGCGAAGCTGCCGATTCTGAAAGCGGCGTTTGACAAACCCGGTGGCCCGTCGATCCTGTTCCGCAAGTTCCTCGGCGTGCTGAACCAGAACGGCCGGCTCGGATTGATCCGCGATATCGCCGCCACCTACCACACGCTCCGGGACCAACAGGGCAATCGCGTCCGCGTTAAGGTCCGCACGGCCGCCGCACTGGACGACGCCCAACTCGCGAGTTTGACCGCGACGCTGCAAACGACGTTGAAACAAGAGCCGATTTTGAACGTCACCATCGACCCCGACCTGCTCGGTGGCTTGGTCGTGCAGATCGGCGACCGCGTCTACGATACGTCGGTGAAGTCCCGACTCGAAACCCTCCGCACCCACCTGATGACGAGTGGCAGCCATGTCCTTTAAACCGAACGTCTCCGAGATCGCCTCGGTCCTCACGGCCCAAATCGAGGGCTTCGGCACGCAGGTCGACGTCAAGGCGACGGGCCGCGTGCTCGAAGTCGGCGACGGCATCGCCCGCGTCTACGGCCTTTCGGAGGTCATGGCCGGGGAACTCGTCGACTTCCCCGAAGCCGGCGTCCGCGGGTTGGCCTTCAACCTCGAAGAAACTTCGGTGTCAGTCATCATTCTCGGGGACTACCTGAAAGTCCGCGAGGGGATGGAAGTCCGCACGACCGGTACGTTGCTGTCCGTGCCCGTCGGCCCCGAGATGGTCGGCCGCGTCGTCGATCCGCTCGGGAACCCCGTCGACGGCAAAGGCCCGATCCTCACGAAGCGCACCCGCCTCGTCGAATCGGTGGCCCCCGGCGTCCAAGACCGCCAGCCGGTGAAGGTGCCGCTGCAAACCGGCATCAAGGCCATCGACGCCATGACGCCCGTCGGCCGGGGCCAGCGCGAACTCATCATCGGCGACCGCAAGACCGGCAAAACGCAAATCGCCATCGACACCATTTTGAACCAAGCCAGCGAAGGCGTGATCTGCGTCTACGTCGCCTGCGGGCAGATGGAATCGAAGGTCGCCGCGGTCGTCGAGAAGCTCCGCGAGAAAGGGGCGATGGACTATACCATCGTCGTCGTGGCGTCGTCGTCCGACCCGGCCCCGCTGCAATACATCGCCCCGTACGCGGGCACCGCGATGGCCGAGTACTTCATGTACGAAGAGGGCAAAGACACCCTCGTGGTCTACGACGACTTGTCCAAACAAGCCGCCGCGTACCGCCAGCTGTCGCTGCTCGTCCGTCGCCCTCCCGGTCGCGAAGCCTACCCCGGCGACGTCTTCTTCTGCCACAGCCGCTTGCTCGAACGCTCCGCCAAGCTCGCCGAGAAATGGGTGCTCGTCCCCGGCGACGCCGATGAATCGAAGGTCACCGCCGATTGGGGTATCAACTCCGCCGCGAACCCGACCGAGAAGCGGACCGCGGGCACGCCCGGCAAGGTTTACGTCGGCCCCGGCGGCTTCGGCGGCAAAGAGCAAGCCGAGCACGATCACAAGAACTTCCCCGGAACCAAGATCGCCAAGGTTCCCGGCTCCGGCGGTTCGCTCACGGCTTTGCCGATCATCGAGACGCTCGAAGGCGAAGTCTCCGCGTACATCCCAACGAACGTGATCTCGATCACCGACGGGCAAATTTACCTGCAGCCCGATCTCAAGAACGCCGGGGTGCTCCCCGCCGTGGACGTCGGCATCTCCGTAAGCCGCGTCGGGGGCAACGCACAGATTTCGGCCATGAAAGACAAGCGCGTCGCCGGCGGGTTGAAGCTGGCTCTCGCCGCGTTCCGCGAATTGGAGGCGTTCGCCCAACTCGGCACCGACCTCGACAAAGCCACGCAGGGCCAACTCGACCGCGGCTACCGCATGGTCGAAATCTTGAAGCAGGGCCAGTACGAACCGCTGAACGTGGTCGATCAGATCATGATCATCTACGCCGGCAACACCGGCGGCTTGGACGACGTGGATCGCCGCAAAGTGCGGGCGTGGGAATCGCAGTTCCTGAAGTTCATGAAGGAACAAATGCCCGAAGTGCGGAATCAGTTGGCCAAGGAAAAGAAGATCAGCGACGACGTGGCCAAGAAACTGAACGACGCGATCGCGACCTTCCGGCCGCAGTTTAAGGCGTGATTGAATACGCCGTTTGTACAGGGCCAGAACGATGGTCGAGTTTTTCTGGAACGAATGGAATCGCGATAAAGTCGATGCCCACTATCTCACCACGGAAGAGGTTGAGTTCGCGTGGCGAGGTCGGCGCGATTTGCGGCGGGGAATTCATCCGATTCACGGTAATTTCACCGAAAGCGCAGGTCGGACACCCTCGGGTCGGGTGATAGCAATGGTTTGGCGGTACAATGAAGATTACGATGGCGAACGGGTCGTCTTCGTGATCACGGCTTACGGCGGGAGTAAATGACGATGATGATTGCTCCGCCACGTGTGATCGTCACCGAGACCGACGAGCGTGTGGCTCGTGGCGATTGGTCCGGTTTCACAAGCTTCGAGCAAATCTTGATGCCGGAGGGTGCTGTCGAGTTGTTCGCCAGCGAAGATCTGATGGCGGCCAACATTCGGGAGGAAGATATGAATCAAGCCATCGCTCTCGGTTACTCCTCACAGCCGTTCCGCTGGAAAGACAGGGTTTATCGCGTATTGAAGGCCGCCTACATCGACGGGAAAGCCATCGCCGAGGTGTCACCGCACGATCCGGAATTCTCGGCCGAAGTCTGCCGCCACATCGAACAAGATCGGTTTCATACGCTGACTTTTTATCAGGGGTTTGGGTTCGTCTGCTTTCCCGAAGACTACGCGAAATACCAAGGGTAATTCCCAGTTATGCCCAACCTCCGCTCACTCGTGAAGCGCCGCAAGGCGATCCGGAACATCCGGAAGATCACGAAGACCATGGAACTCATCGCCACCGCGCGCTTCAAGAAAGCGCTCGACCGGGCGCTGGAGGCCGACGCCTACACCAAGAAGATCGCCGAGCTCGCGGCCGACCTCAGCAAGAACGCCGGCGAAGTCAGTCACCCGCTGCTCGCCGTGCGGCCGACCGTCAAGAAAGTGCTCGTGCTGGTGCTCACGGCCAACCGCGGTCTGTGCGGCGGTTACAACGGCGGCATCCTGCGCGAAGCCCAGAGCCAACTCCGCAAGGTACGCGAGGTCGGCACCCCGTTCGAATTGGAAGTCTCGGGTAAGCGCGGGCTCAACTTCTTCAAGTTCCAGCAAGTGCCCGTCGCGTCCACCTACACGCACTTCGAAGAGAAACCGAAGTTCGAAGAAGTCGACGTGCTCGCCAGTAAATACATCGACCTCTACACGAGTGGCGCCGTCGATCAGATCATCGTCGTTTACCAGAAGTTCGTTTCGATCTCCCGGCAGTTCCCGGTCGCCGAGACGCTGCTGCCGTTGTCGAGCGTCACGGTGCAAACAACCCGCCAACCGACGCCGGCCGCGACCGAAGTCGCCGCCGGGCCTAAGCAGGATTACGAATTCTTCCCGAGCGCCGAAGGCATCCTCGGCGAACTAGTTCCCGTGGCGTTCAAGGTCCGGTTGTTCAAGTGCTTCCTCGACGCCGCCGTCGGCGAGCAGATCGCCCGCCGGGTCGCAATGAAGGCCGCCACCGAGAACGCAGGCGATTTGATCAAGGATGTGTCCCGGCTCTACAACCGCACCCGCCAAGCGAACATCACGAAAGAAATCAGCGAACTCATCGCGGGCAGCGAAGCGCTAAAATAACGAGATTCTTCCCTGAGCGGTGGGCGTCAGCCCTCCGAGACTTTAAAAGTTCTCGATCTCGAATTCCTCGGAGGGCTCACGCCCACCGCTCGGTAATAACTCGAATTCATACGACACCGAAGGGTTCGCATCACTATGGTCGCCACCGCCACGAAAGCCGGGAAGATCGTCCAAATCATCGGATCGACGTTCGACGTCGAATTCGGCGAAGGGCACCTCCCCGAAATCTACAACGCCCTCCGCATCGACGCCGTCACCAAGGGCGGGCTCAAGATCGGCCTCACCGGCGAAGTGCAATCGCACCTCGGCGGTAGCCGCGTCCGCTGCGTCGCCCTCGGCTCCACCGACGGCCTCGTCCGCGGCGTCGACGCCATCGACACGGGCCGGCCCGTCCACGTGCCCGTCGGCCTCGGCACCCTCGGCCGCGTCTTCAACCTCCTCGGCGAACCGATCGACGGCCTCGGCCCGATCCAAACGACCGAAGAGCGTCCGATCCACCGCGAGCCGCCGCGTTTCGACGAACTCTCGCCCAAGTCCGAAGTGCTCGTCACCGGCATCAAGGTCATCGACTTGCTCATCCCGCTCGCGCGGGGGGGCAAGGCCGGTCTCTTCGGTGGGGCCGGTCTCGGCAAGACCGTCATTCTGCAAGAGTTGATCACGCGCATCGCCAAGGAATACAAAGGGTACTCGGTGTTCGCCGGCGTGGGCGAGCGGACCCGCGAGGGGAACGACCTCTGGCTCGAAATGCAGGAGACGATGACCGGCACCGGCGCCGACGCGAAGAAGGTCATCGAGAACACGGCGATGGTGTTCGGCCAAATGAACGAGCCGCCGGGCGCGCGGATGCGGGTCGCCCTGTCGGCGCTGACGATGGCCGAGTGGTTCCGCGATTCCACCGGCACCGAGACGCTCTTCTTCGTCGACAACATCTTCCGCTTCAGTCAAGCCGGTTCCGAAGTGTCGGCCCTCCTCGGGCGGATGCCGAGCGCCGTGGGTTACCAACCGACGCTCGCCACCGAAATGGGCGAACTCCAAGAGCGCATCACCAGCACGACCAAAGGGGCCATCACCTCGGTGCAGGCCGTGTACGTGCCCGCCGACGATCCCACCGACCCGGCCCCGGCCAACACGTTCCAGCACCTCGATGGCTTCATCTACCTCGACCGCGCCATCTCCGAAAAGGGGATCTACCCCGCCGTCGATCCGCTGTCGTCGAACAGCCGTCTGCTCGACCCGACGCTCGTCGGCCAAGAGCACTTCGACGTGGCCGACCGCGTGAAGCGCATCTTGCAGCGCTACCGCGAACTGCAGGACATTATCGCCATCCTCGGTGTCGATGAACTGAGCGAAGAAGACAAGCAAGTCGTAGCCCGCGCCCGCCGCATCGAGCGATTCCTGAGCCAGCCGTTCTTCGTCGCCGAGGCGTTCACCGGCAAGAGCGGGAACTTCACGACGCTGAAGGACACGATCCGCAGCTTCAAGGGCATCTGCGACGGCCAGTACGACCACCTGCCGGAATCGGCGTTCATGTACGTCGGCACCATCGAGGAAGCCGAAGAAGCCGCGAAGAAGATGGCGAAATAGTTCCGAGTTTCGAGTTCCGGGTTCCGTGTTATCTAACAACGGTTCCCGGAACTCACTTTTTCAACTCGGAACTCGGAACTCGAAACTCGGAACTTTCTCATGGCCGACCTCGCCACCAAAGCGCTCCGTATCGTCGTCGTTACCCCGGAGCGGGCCGAACTCGACGCCGCCGCGAGCTCCGTCGTGCTGCCGATGTTCGACGGCGAACTCGGCGTGCTGCCGGGGCACAGCGCGTTCGTCGGCCAGCTCGCCGCCGGGGAACTGCGGATCACCACCGGCACCGATGTGAAGCGCTACTACATCGACGGCGGCTTCGTGCAAGTCGCCGGGGGTGTGGTGAACGTACTCACGGCGAAAGCCGTGGAGGCGGGCAAACTGAACCCGGCCGCAGCGGCCACTGCCCGCACTGCGGCCGACGCAATGCCGGCCACGAATACCGTCGAGCGCGAAGGCCGCAACAAAGCGATTGCCCGCGCTCAAGGCATGGCCAAAGTCGCCGCGAAGAACCCGGTGGCGTGAAGCCACCGGGCGAATTTCGACGGAAATAGATCGATCGCCCATCACCCCGACTTCATCGCCAATCCCATCCAATACAGGATCGTCTTGATCTCGAACGGCTTCAGCGTCGGCCGCAGCGACAGAAGCCGTGCGGCGATTCCGGCGAGGTGGGGCGTTGCCCAACTCG